>NZ_NFHA01000018.1:0-76330 GCF_002159225.1 Flavonifractor sp. An91
CGAATATCCGGGGTGCTCTTTAACCAGTGGCACAGGGCTCCGGTGGTGGAGGATGCTATGACCACCATTCGGGAGGAATGCCCAGTCCCCATCTTCGACACGGTGATCCGGCGCACCGATAAGGTGCCCGAGTCCAGCTGGGCCCGGATGGCGGTCCAGGCCTGGAGCCCCTTCTGCTCGGCGGCCCGGGATTACCGGGCCTGGGTGGCGGAACTGGCGGCAAAGGAGGGGATCCAGTATGGGCAAGCCTGACCTGGGGCGGCTCATCGCCCAGACTATGCCCCCGACGGCGGAGGACAGGACCATCGAGGTCATCACCGGCGATATTTTGGAGGCACAGCGGAAAGGCGGGGAGGCTGTTCTCACCATTGGAAAGTGCCTCATCGAAGCTAAAGATATGTTGTCCCACGGGGAGTGGCTTCCGTGGTTGGCTGAGAAAGTGGGATATTCCGAGAAAACAGCACAGAATTTTATGCGATTGGCAAGGGAGTTCTCAAATCCGCAAGCGATTGCGGATTTGGGGGCTACCAAGGCGCTGAAGCTGTTGGCATTACCTCCGGATGAACGGGAGAAATTTGTAGCGGACCATAATGTGATTGACATGACTACCCGCCAGCTGGAGCAGGCCATCAAAGAGCGGGACGAGGCCAAAGCCGCTGCCGAACAGGCCGCAGCAGACCAGCGCACGGCCGAGCAGGCCCGGGATAAGATGGCGGAGGATATGCGGCTGCTCAATGCCCGTCTGGCTGGGGTCCGTGAGGACCGGGAGCAGGCCATGGAGAATGTGGCCCGCCTGGAGGCTGAACTTGCTGACCTGAAGGCCAAACCGGTGGACGTGGCAGTGGAGACCGTGGTTGATCAGGCTGCCATTGACAAGGCCCGGGCCGACGCCATTGCCGAGATGCAGGCCAAGCTGGATAAGGCCAAGGAGGCAGCGGCCAAGGCCAGGGACAAACAGAAGCAGGCTGAGGCCTCTGTGGAGGTTCTGAAGCGGTCTCTGGAGGAGCGGGACAAGTCGGACAAGCAAGCTACCATAGCAGGGGACAAGGAGCTGGCCCAGTTCGAGGTGCTCTTCAACCAGGGGCAGGAGCTGGCCAACAAGCTCCACGGCCTGCTGCTGAAGGCCCGTGGCAGGGAGGATCAGACCGCCGCCCAAGGCATGGAAAAGGCTCTGCGAGCCCTGGCCGAGGCCATTGGGAGGTGCGCGGAATGAATACCTGGTATGAGCAGGCGGAAACCCGTCTGAAGGAGGAGTACAAGTCCGTCACCGGACACAAGGAGTCCGCCATGAAAAGCGCCGTGCGGGACGCCCTGCTGGAGTTCTGTCGCCAGAATGAGGAATTTGCCCAGGCAGTGGCCCAGGGCGGCTCTTTCAAGGACTGTATGACCGCGGTGGCCAAGGGGGTTGGCGGCTCCATTTCCGATCTGGAAGCCTACCGTCGGGCGGCGTCCTTCTACTTCGACGGGGCAAAGGTCAACTTCTCTATGGCCATCCAGCTGGAACCGGCGGAAACTGAGCCGGACCGGGGCATCCTGCTGGATCTGTCCGACTTCTTCTGAGGGGGCGGGCAGGATGTCAGGATATACAGACCGGGAGCGGGAGCTCCTGAACGGCTGGCCAACCGTTACCGGGGAAGATCTCACCCGGATGAACGATCTGTTCCCACACTACTTGTTTTTCAGAAAAAACGGGGACCTGATGGGTCTGGGGGGAGTGAAGCTGTATGCCTCCTGCTGTGGGCACGAGGAGTACCGGCCTTATCTGACCCGCACGGAGACACCGGAGCACCGTGACCTGCTGGACCACCTGAAACATAAAGAACTCTGGACCTGCCCCTGGTGCGGCCGGACTGTGACCGTCATCAACCTGGCTAAGGCCGGAAAGCGGAAGTCTCTGCGTCGGGTGGAGCTGACGGTGCTGCTCCATGTGCAGGGAGAGGCCCTCTATGCCGACGCCCTGGCGCTGCGGAAGGACTACGCTGATGAGACGGACCTCACCGCTCACCCCATTGCCTGGTGCTCCAGCGGCTACCGGTTTGTTCGGGGAGAGGTGATGCAGGTGGATCACCAGTGGGATGACAAACATCCTTACATAACCTACGAGAGGGACAAGCTGGGGCGGAAAAAGCAGGTCAGCGAACCGTTCAAGGATGGACCCATCTACTGGTACCACTATGAGCCCTATTCCATTCTCAACCGGGAGATCCTGCAAGAGCACCCGCTGTTCCGGTACTGCGGCTATTTTGACCTTTGGCAGTACCGGCCAATGGGGTCCCGAGGGTATGCTGCACGCTTCCACGATTTCATCTCCTATCTGACCGCTTACACCATCTATCCCAGGCAGGTGGAGATGCTGGCCAAGGTGGGATACTGGGAGCCCCTGGACGATCTCATATACAGCCGCAAGAAAAACGCCGCGGCCATGTGCTGGGAGGAGCCGGACCCCCGCAAGTCCTTCAGGCTGAACAAGCGGGAGCTGTCCCTACTGATGGGGATGCAGCCACCCCTGCAGACCCTGGCGGTGCGCAACTATGTGGGGCGGCACTGGGGTGAGGCGTGGAGCCTACCCTTCTGCATGGACTTCTGCAATCTGTGGGGATGCCGGCAGGACCCCATGGAGGTACTCCGGTTTCTGAACCGGTACCGGCTGGACCCGGACCGTTTTCTCCGGTATCTGGGCGGGGAATTTGACCGGGACCACATCGAGACGGTCTGCTATGCGGACCTGTTTGAGATCTACCGGGACTATCTGAATGGCGCTTACCAGCTGGGCTATTGTCTGGAGCACAGCCGGGTGCTGTGGCCGCCGGAGTTGTTTACCGCCCACGATTTGACCATGGAGCAGCTGGCCCAGCGGCAGGAGGTGAGCCAGGCCCAAAACCGCCGGGCCCGCCGGCTGAAGTACGAGTTTGAGCTGGACGGATGGAAGATCGTGTTCCCCGCTACGGCGGCGGCCATCAAACGGGAGGGCAAGATGCTGTGCCACTGTGTGGGCGGCTATGCCGACCGGCACATGAGAGGGGTCACCACCATTCTGTTCCTGCGCAGGTCAAGCGCCCCCGGTACCCCCTATGTGACTATCGAGATGGACGGAAACCAGATCCGGCAGGTCCACGGCTACCACAACGATACCCTGCCGGGGAGCCTCAAGCCCCGGGAGGTCCACAAGGCGTTCCTGGACACCTGGCTGCGCTGGCTCAGTGCCGGAAGCAAGCGGAATAAGGACGGAACGCCTAAGCTGCCCAAGAGGACAGAAAAGAAAAAGCAGGAGGTGGGTGCTGCATGAGTAAAAACCGAAGACACTCTGGCCCGGGCAAGCCCCAGGGTATGAACTACGCCCAGGTGCTGGCACGGCAGGCAGCCATCCGGGCCGGGATCGAAAAGGCTGCCCGGGACGCCACGGTGCAGGCCGAGGCCGATGCCCACACCCAGCGGGCCATGTGGCTGATGGTGTGCTCCATCGCGGATGCCTATGGATACGGACCGAAGGGAATGCAGAAGTTTTTCGCTGCTCTCCAGGAGAACACCGACGAGCTGGAGCGGATGCGCACCGAGGTGGACGAGGAGTATGCCTTTGAAAAGCTCCGGCAGAAGGCATCCAAGGTAACCGGTATGGAGGTCCATTATCTGGAGGACCAGCTGGGCATGCTGGCAGAAATGAGACGGGAAGCGGGGGTTACGCTTGGATAGCTTAGACGTGTGCAGTTTTTGCAGGCACAATCCACCATCTGCTTGCGATGGGAAGCCGTGTACTATGTGCCCTGCAAGCGGAAGGCTTATTACTACCAACGCCGACCGGATCAGAGCCATGAGCGACCAGGAGCTGGCCGCTTTCCTGGATGGCATCTGCTATGGCCGGGACGAGCCTTGGGAGCGGGCATTCAAGGCGTCCTGCTGTGACTGTTGCCCAACCGTGGAGGCAACAGATGAATATGGCAAACACTGCAACCTGCACGAGTGCGATTTTGCAGACGGTGTATGCCCTCATGGGGACAGCATCCTGTGGTGGCTGGTACGGACGCAGCAAGTGGAATAGATCTGTCAGTCCCGGCCCTCTGCCGGGTGGGAGCGCGCCTCACCCGGACCTCTCTTTTCTCTCTGGCCGGGGCCCTGCTACGGCGGGGCGCCCGGCAGAGGGCCGGAACAGCAAAGTACCGCCCACAACGGGGCGGTACTTTGACGCAGAATGCTGCAGCTCTTCCAGATCGGCATAGGATCTCTGGTATACCCTATTCTTTGTGTTAAAACAGCTGCTTGACCTCTTCGGCCATGCGTTTCAGGTCTTCCAGGGTGGCAGGCTGCTGCTTGCGGGCGCGGATCTGGGCCTGGATATAGCCGGGCAGCTGGACGAAATAGGCCTCCATGGCCGGGTCCTCCATCAGGTTGGCGTATCGATCGCTGTAAGTGGATTCCATACGAATCACCTCCAGTGATAGCTTGCCCACGAACCGTATACTTCATTTCAAACGGAGGGATTGGATGAAAAACAAAAATTTGCGACGAATCTCTGTGTTGGTCACGGCCCAGACTGCCGCCAACCTGGAGAAGCTGGCCCAGATGGACGGGCAGCCCAGCATCGGCCGGGTGATGGACAAGCTGGTGCGGGAGAAGATGATTTCCCTCCGTCAGCCGGATTTTCTGTGGCAGGCCCACTATCTCAGCCGCTTCGGGAGGTGTGAGTGATGGGACGGTCCAGTGTGCGGAATGACAGGATCCTGACCATGGACCAGCTCCGGCTGATCGTGGCGCTCCATGATGCCGACCTCTGCATCTCCGGCGCAGCAAAAGCGCTGGGGATCAAGGACGGCACCGCACGGGCCAGGATCAACTCCATTGAGCTCCATACCGGGATCGATGTGCTGACGATCCACGGCATGAGCCAGCTCTATGACGGGGCCAGAGCGCTGCTGGATCTGGAGGCGCAGGATGGCTAAGCGACTCAAAACTGTCACCGCCGGGCGGCTGGTGGTCGCGGTCCTCTACTCCACGCCGACACCCCGCAGCACTCCGGAGGAGAGGGCCGCTCTGCGGGAGATCTCCAGTGCCGCCCAGATGGCGACGAATAACCGCAGGGCTTGGCAGAGGCTGGAGCTGCTGCTGGCGTCCAATTTCAGACGTCGGGATCTGGTGGTGGAGCTGACTTATGACGATGCTCACCTTCCGTCCTCCAGGCCGGAGGCCGTCAAGCTGGTCCGCAGATTTTTGACCTGGCTGAGGGCCCACCGGAAAGCCAGGGCCCAGGAGCTGCGGTATGTGTACGTAACCGAGCAGCTCAGCGCCGAAGGGGGTCGGCTGCATCACCATCTTGTCATCAACGGAACCGGGTCGGCGGATCTGGAGGTGCTCCGCTCTCTCTGGCCGTATGGCAACATAAAACTGGAGCAGTTGGACGATTGGCAGGGGTACGAGGCCCTGGCCAAGTATCTGACCAAAGAGCCCAGGGAGGTGGGGCGGCCGGAACCGGGGAAAAAGTGCTGGGTCGGCTCGAAGAATTTGAAGAAGCCGGTGGCAGAGAGCGAGATGGTCAGGGATACACTGACCCTGGCGGCGCCGCCGGGGGCCATCATACTCAGTGCGCCGCCGCCCATTCGTAATCAGTTCGGCGAGTTCGCCACCATAAAATATATCAAACCCAAATCAGGAAAGGAGAAAAGAGGAACCAGGCCACCGTCCAAACGGAAAAAAGAATAGCCCTCGCGTCTTTATTCGTTCTGGAAACAGGGTGCAACAAGTGAGAAGGACTGTAGAAAGTGAGTGGAAAAGTTGAAAACAGAGCGTGAGTGTGGTAAACTATCCGTAAGGAACGGACGGTATGTCTGTCCCAACTGCAAGCAGACGACCAACCAGAAAGCGGACCCCGAAACCGAAGCCCGTGGGCTGATTCTCTGGTGCAGGAGCTGCAAGGCAGAGTACATCGTGAATATCGACCGTGGCCAGTGCTTCGTTGTAAGCCGGTGCCGATGACTTCCCGTGTGGGGGAGCGTCGGTGCCGGCTTTTTTTGTTGCCCGGAGGTGATAGCCCGTGGCCATGAAGCCCCTCCGACCATGCAGGCACCCTGGGTGTTCCGCCCTCACCCGGGAGGGGTACTGTGACAGGCATAAGCCCAGGCCGGCGGCCAGAAAGGCGTCGGCGGAGTGGCACAGCTGGTACAGTCTGTCCGTCTGGACCGACGATCTGCGGCCCGGCCAGCTCCTGCGGGAGCCCTGGTGCCGGGAGTGTGCTAAGCGGGGCATCCGCACCCGGGCCACGGTGGTGGATCACGTGGAGCCCCACTGTGGGGACTGGGCCAGGTTCATCGACAGGTCCAATCTCCAGAGCCTGTGTAAGCGCTGCCATGATCGTAAAACGGCGCTGGAACAGGCGGAAAAACGGAGGGGAAAGACAAGGCGTTAAGGACCATACCGGGGGAAGGCTTGGGCGCGTGTGTGTGGGTGCGTTGTGTGCCTGTGCGCCCACGGCAAGCCTGTGGCTTGCCAGCCCCTCTCCCCGGCCTGGAAAAGTTTCAGGACCAAGTGTGTAAGACCGTGCGGCCCCCTTCGTGTGGGATTTTCTCCCCACGGAGAAATAGGGCCACCTAGCTGGGTCTGGAGAGGAGGAAGTAACATCAATCGCAACCGTCAGATTCGACTGCATAACTGTGACTGCTTGGTAGGTATGAGCCGTGTGGAAACCGGAAGTGTGGATCTGGTCCTGTGTGACCTGCCCTACGGTACCACCAACTGTGCGTGGGATACAGTGATCCCGTTTCAGCCCCTATGGGAACATTACCGACGGGTGCTGAAACCACGGGGGGCGCTGGTGCTCTTTGCGGCCCAGCCTTTTGCCACCGATCTCATCAACAGCGCCCGGAAGCTCTTCCGGTATGACCTGGTATGGGAAAAGAACTCCCCCGTGGGCTATGCAAATGCAAACCGGATGCCTATGCGCTCCCACGAGTTAATGTTGGTCTTTTTTCAGCGTTTGCCCAAATATCACCCACAGGGGCTGATCCCGTTGGAACGCCCGGTGGTGCGGCGTGGCGAACGCAAGGGCAGCGTCTATCGCCACATGGGCAAGGAAAGTGTGCAGCGTTTTACCAACTATCCGCGCTCTGTACTCCGCTTTCCCAACCGGAAGGAACATCGCTTTCACCCTACCCAGAAACCGGTCGCGCTGCTGGAGTATCTGGTACGGACCTACACCGACCCAGGAGATTTAGTGCTGGACAACTGTATGGGAAGTGGTTCCACGGCCATGGCCTGCCTGAATGCCGGCCGGCGCTTTGTGGGCTTTGAACTGGATCGGGGCTATTTTGAGACGGCCAGAACCCGGGTGGCGGAGTGGGCTGGCCCCGCCACATGAATGGAAGAAAGGGGGGACTGTATGCCTGGACCGAGACAACGCCTGGCTGTGCTGGAGGGGAACGGCCGGAAGCACCTGAGCAAAAGCGAAAAAGCCCGGCGGGCGGACCAGGAAGTGGATCTGCCCAAGCCCAAGACCATGCGGGTACCCAAGTGGCTGCCCCAGGACTGCCGGAAGGAGTTTCGGGCCCTGGCTAAGGAGCTGCTGGCCGCCGATATGGGGGCGGCTCAGCTGGACCGGGACACTCTGGGCCGCTATGTGGTGGCTCAGGCCCAGTATGCCCAGGCCTGCAAGATGGCGGGGGAGGCGCTGACGGCCGAGGACTCTGCTCTAGCGGAGAAGTGGACCAAGATCCAGGACACCTGCTTCAAGCAGGCCAGGGCCTGCGCCAACGATATGGGCATGACCATTACCAGCCGCTGCCGTCTGGTGTTGCCGGAGGGGGCCAAGCCCAAGGAGAAAAACCCCTTTGAGCAGATGATGGAGGAGCGGATGCGCCGTGCCTGAGCTGCTCCAACTGGGACCGGTGACGGTGTGCGCCCCGGACGACGGCGCCGTGCTGCGGTACAGCGAGCAGGCGGTGCAGGACGTGCTGGACTTCTTCTCCCTGCTGTGCTTTGGCTCCAACGAATGGGCGGGAGAGCCTTTCCGGCTGTTGGACTGGGAGCTGGACGCCATCCGCAGCTTCTACGGAGTCCAGGAGCAGGACGAGGACGGCAGCTGGAGCCGGTACCGGCGTTTCCTCTATGACGAGCTGCCCAAGAAGAACGGCAAGACAGAGTTTTCCGCCGGTCTGGGGCTGTACCACCTGCTGTGGGACGGGGAGAAGCGGCCCAAGGTTGGCATTTTCTCCTCCGACAAGGAAAACGCCGCCCAGGTGTACGAGGCTGCCAAATACATGGTGGAGCATACCTGCCTGGGCCAGCCTGAGCACGACCCCATCGCCTGGGCGGTGGATTCCAAGCGGGAGATCCACACCAGGTATGGCGGTGTGCTCAAGGTGTATTCCGCCGACGCCGTGTCCAAGCACGGCTACTCCTTCAGCGCCATCATCTTTGACGAGCTCCACACCCAGCCCAACCGCCGGCTGTGGGACGTGCTCACTGCAGGCTCGGACGCCGCCCGGCGGCAGCAGGCGGTCATTGTCCTTACTACCGCTGGCGACGACCCGGACCGGAAAAGCATCGGCTGGGAGATCCATGAGAAGTGCCGGCGTATCCTGGCCTGGCGGCGGGGGGAACCCGAGCGGGAGCTGGACACCGACGACCCGGCCTGGTGCCCCATTATGTATGGCGTTTCTGTCCTTACCGGCGACGATCCGGACAGGATCGCCGCCTTGGACATCTACGACGAGGCGGTGTGGCACGCCTGCAACCCAGGCCTGGGGCACAACCTGAAGCTGCGGGACTTCCGACGGGAGGCCAGGGCCGCTAAACAGAGCGAGGCGGCGGAACGGCTCTTCCGGTGGCTGCGGCTCAATCAGTGGATCGCCACCCATACAGTGGGCTGGCTGCCCCTGGGACTGTACGACAAGACCCAGTGGAACCGGGAGGAATGGCAGGGCCTTAAGGTCACGGATCGGCGGCAGGCCGTCCGGGACTGTCTCATGGGCAAGAAGTGCTACGGTGGCCTTGATCTGTCCACCACCACCGACCTGACGGCGCTTACCCTGCTATTTCCGCCTCAGGAGGGACTGGATATCTGGGTGACCCTGTTCTGGGCCTGGCGGCCGGAGGACGGGGTGGTGGAGGCCGAGCAGCGGGACCATGTACCCTATCGGGACTGGGCCAGAGCGGAGTTTATCACCCTGTGCCCCGGGGATATGGTGGACTTCTCCATGATTGAGCAGACGGTGGCCTGGTGCGCCAGCGTATTCAACCTGGACACTCTGGGGGTAGACCCTTATCTGAGCCGCACCCTGACCCAGCGGCTGATGGACAGGGGCATCAACGTGGTGGAGATCCCACAGACCATCAAGGAACTGTCTCCGGCCATGAAGGAGCTGGAACGGCTGATGCGTGCCCATGAACTGCTTCATGAGCATAATACCGCCGCCCGGTGGTGCTTTGGTAATGTCCGCTGCCATGTGGACGGCAATGAGAACCTGAAGCCCATGAAGAACCGGAGTATCGGTCGCATCGACATGACAGTGGCCTGGATCATCGTTATGGCAGTGGCCCTGCTCAGAATGCCCATCGGTACTGATATCAATGCCCACATTATGTCAGATGATTGGAGTTTGTAATGGACGAGAAAAAGAACTTTTGGCCTGTGCTGGCGCAGGTGATCCGGGCGGCGGTCGGGTATCTTGGGCTGTACCTTGATGACCTGCTTCTGATCGCAGCGGGCGTGTGCCTGACGGCGGCGGCCTATGAGCAGTATGGTAAGCCGGCCGGGTTCGCTGCAGCTGGGGTATGTCTGGCGGCCTATGCCTTTATCATCGCCAGGTCGAGAGGAGGCGGTAAATCGTGATTTTAGGCCAGGCCATGCAGGGTACCAAGGCCGGTATGGAGGAACAGGTCCTCAGCTGGGATGAAGTCCAGACGTGGTTTAAGCGGATCTTTTTGAGCGGGGAGCTGATGGAGGGAAGCCAGGGAAATGCGGAGCGCCTGTCCCCGGTGGCGGCTGCCCACCGGATCCTGACCAACTCCTTCGGCCTGATTCCCTTCGGGGCATATCGCAAAGATAGAGACGCCAGGATCCCGTATGAAGATGAATATCTGCGCAGGATGCTCAAGGTCCGACCCAACGATCATATGTCGCCGTTCATGCTGCGAAAGGTGGTCATGTCCAACGCATTCTGGCACGGCTTCGGCGCCGTGTGGAACCGGAGGGACAGCGCTGGCCAGGTGATCCAGCGCCTGCCGCTGCCCACCGAGTGCTGTTCCATCCTCAAGGACCCGAACAGCGGCCAGTATTGGTACGAGTACAACGTGGACGGCGTGGTGAAGCGATTCTCCAACTATGAGCTGTCCTTCCTGTTTTTTGAGACCTACGACGGTATCCACGGCCGTGGATTTTTGCAGCTGGCCCGGGAGGCCATTGCGGTGGACGCCATGGCCCAGCGGTACAGTAAAAAGTTTTATCAGAACGGGGCCCGACTGAGCGGCATTGTGGAGATCGAAACGGACGCCAGCCCGGACACCAGAAACAAGGTCAAGGATCAGTTCAAGTCTTATGCCACAGACGACGCCTTTGCGGTGGCGGTGTTGGACCATGGGATGAAGTTCACTCCCATGGGTCTCAACCAGAAGGACAGCCAGTTCATTGAGAGCCGGGAGTTTGCTGTGGAGGAGGTGGCCCGATTTACCGGTGTTCCAAAGCATATGCTTCAGACCGGCAAGGAGAGCTACAACAGCAACTCCCAGCAGCGGCTGAACTATGTGACGGACGTGCTGCTGCCCTATGTGGTGCAGTGGGAGGACGAGGATACCTGGAAGCTGCCCACCCCGGCTCAGAGGCTGGAGGGCGTGTATATCCACGGCGTGGTGGAGGTGCTGCTGCGGGCGGACCCAACTACCAGATCCAACTTCTACCGGGAGATGATTCAGAACTCCATGATGAACCCGGACGAGGCCCGGGCAAAGGAGGAGATGAACCCCATCCCCGGCGGTCTGGGTCAGCAGTTCCTGGTGACAAAAAATCTGGGCTCCTTGGAGTCCGTGCTGAAAGGAGAGGCAGTAACAGATGGTTGACATCTCACTCAGGGGAGAGCTGTGGGACAACGATTCCGCCGACGTGCTGCGCTGGTGGGGCTTTCGGGATATCACGGCCCCCATGGACATCCAGGCTGCCCTGGATGCGGCCGGCGGGGATGAGGTGACACTGCTCATCAACTCCCCCGGCGGGGACATGACGGTGGGCACTGAGATCCGCTCCATGCTGCGGCGGTATCAGGGCAAGACCACGGCTCTGTTCCAGGGCTATGGGGCCAGTGCAGCCACCCTGGCGGCTACCGGGTGCCAGGTCATCCAGAGTGAGCCTGGGGCCCTGCTTTGCTATCACAATCCCAGCGCTGTTGCAGAGGGTGATTACCACGATATGCGCCGATCTGCGGAGGCGCTGCGCAATGCCCGGGACTGCGTGCTGGAGGTCTATACCGCCCACAGCAGCGCCAAGAGCCGGGAGGAGCTGATCGCGCTGATGGAGAAAAACATCTGGATCAGTCCCAGCCAGGCGCTGGACTACGGACTGATTGATGAGATCGTGGGCCTGCCCGGCGTGGAGGAGGACCCGGCGGCCTTCGTGGCGGCGGTGGGCGGGCGAATCCGGCTGACGGCCGCCATGAGGCAGCGATATCAGGACCACATGGACGAGGTGCGGCGTGATACCGAGGCAAAGGAAAAGGCAAAATGCGCTCTGGCAAGGCTGAGAGCGCTTGCAAATTTTTAAATGAGAGGAGCCAAGACTATGGATTTTATGGAGAAGATCACTGACCTGCGGGCCCAGAAGAGCCAGCTGCTGGCCAAGGCCCAGGCCTTCGCTGATGATGGCAACTATGACGAGGTGGACAAGATCACCGAGCAAATGGAGGGCATCAACAACCAGATCAAGAGCCTGGAGAGCCTGGCCAAGCAGAGCCAGGAGAATGCCGTTCCCGTCTATGACGGTATCCTGCACGACAAAGGCAAGGTCCCCAAGGAGGGTAAGGGAGGCGAGGACAAGCCCTTTGCTTCCATCGGCGAGCAGCTGGCCGCCATCTACAATTTCCGGAAGAACCATGTGGAGGATAAGCGGCTGCAGCAGGTGAACAACGCGGTGCTGGGCGCCAACGAGGGCATCGGCGCGGACGGCGGCTTTGCCATCCAGACCGACTTCGCCGGTGCCATCCTGGAGAGCGCCGTGCAGATGAGCCCCCTGCTCAACCGCCTGGACCGTTACACCTGCTCCAGCGCGGCCAACTCCATGCGGTGGATCAGTGCCGATGAGACCGACGTGAGCAAGTCGGTATTCGGCGGCGTGCAGATGTACTGGGCGGCCGAGGCTGCCGCAGTGAATGCCAGTAAGCCCCAGTTCAAGGAACTCAAGATGGATCTGGAGAAGATGATGGGCTTCCTCTACTGCACCGATGAAATGCTGCAGGACGCGGCCTTTATGACCGGCTTTGCCTCTACCGGCTTCTCCCTGGCGGCTGACCGGCTGCTGACCGATGCGGTGATTGCCGGTGACGGCGTGGGCAAGCCTCTGGGCATCATCAACTCCAAGGCCCTCATCACCGTGGCCAAGGAGCAGTCTCAGCCCAACGGCACCTTTGTGGGCAACAACGCCGTAAAGATGCAGGCCAGCGCCATGCCCAAGAACCGCAACCGCCTGGTATGGCTGATGCACCCCGACGTGGAGGAGCAGCTGCCTCTGCTGGCCATCAAGAGCGGCGACGAGTCCAAGTTCCTGTGGAACCCCGAGGGCGGCCTGGGCGGCTTTGATACCCAGCGGGTGCTGAACAAGCCTGTCCTGTTTGAGGACAGCTGCTCCGCCCTGGGTACCAAGGGCGACATCATGCTGGTGGATCCCTTCCAGTACATCCTGCTGACCAAGGGCGCCGCCAAGCAGGACTGGTCCATCCATGTGGAGTTCCTGACCGATCAGAACTGCTTCCGCATGGTGTACCGCTGCAACGGCTCCCCCAAGGTGAACAATGCCCTGAAGATCAAGAACAGCACCAAGCTCCGCAGCCCCTTTGTGGCGCTGGCGGACCGAAAGTGAGGAGGAGTCACTATGAAGCGTATTTTTGAAGAGCTGATCTGCGCCAACGTTTTCGCTCCCCAGTCCGTGGATGCCTCTACCGACAAGACCACCTCCTTTGTGGACACCTCCGGTGCCGGTGAGATTGCTTTTCTGGTGTCCACTGCCGCTCTGGGTAAGGGCAAGACCCTGACTGTCACGCTGATGGGTTCCGACCAGGAGAACGGCGGAAGCCCCACAGAGATCGGTGATGCCGTGGTGCTGACCGATGCTGTTGGTACTGCGCCTCAGATGGCAGTGGTGAGCTACAAGGTGGACCCCACCAATCCTCGGTACATTGGCCTAAAGTTCCAGCACAACGGTGACGCCGCCGTCCTGTGCGGTGTGTCGGTAGCAGCACGCAGCCTGCACCTGCCCGCCGCCAATGGCTGGACCGTGGCAAAATGACTGTGCTGACCGATGAGCGGCGGGCCGGACTGCTGGCCTATTGCCGCATTGAGGAGCCCACCGCCGAAGAATTGCTCACCCTGGAGACCCTGTACGACGCAGCGGTGGGCTACCTGGAGGGCGCTGGGATCTCCCAGCCTGCCCCCGGTACCCCCAGGGCCGCTCAGTACGATCTGGCGGTCAACTTCATGGTGCTGCGGGACTTCGACTTGCGGGATGCCACCATTACCGGCACTATCGTGGCTGACAATCCCGCCTTCCGGCGGCTCATTACCCAGCTCAAGCTGACCGAGCCGAGAGAGGGGGCCTGACCCATGTCATACATCGGAGCGGGCAAGCTGGACCAGCACCTGGAGGTGCTGGAGCTGCGGGAGACTTCCACCGGGGTGTGGGAGTGGGTGGCCGTCCGCCGGGCATGGGCCCAGGTGGAACAGACCGACAAGACCAACCTGTTTTCCAAGGTGGGCGTGGGGGCCAGGGACGCCGCCATTGTGCTGCGCACCCAGCCCCTCACCCTCCACAATGCCCTGCGCTGGCGGGGACAGCACCTGTTTCTCACCTCCATCACCCACCGGAACCGCAACCACCTGGACGTGGCAGCGGCCCTGGTGGAACCAGTGACCTGCACTGCACAGGGATACACCACCAAGATGGGAGAGGGGAACAGACCCCAGAAGGTGGAGACGGACCCGGTGACCTTTCCGGGCGTGCTGACAGAAAAATATGTGAAGTACGAACAGGAGGACACCTTTGCCAAGTCCCGCCGTGGCCTGGTGCTGGTGACCGCCAAGCCCATCCGGCTGCGGGAGGGAGATCTGGTGACAGTCCAGGCCGGGCCGGCGGCTGCTGTGTACAATGTCCAGGCCTGTCATGTGCTGGACGAATACAAAAATGAGTATGAGGTGGAGTTCAGCCGGGATGTGTGAGAGGAGGATCCCAAAATGCCTAGTGTGCAGATGGATGGATTGGATCGGATCCTGAACAGTTGGGATGCCTTGCAGAGAGAGTTTCCGGCCATGAAGCGGGATCTCCTGGAAGATCTGGGCGAACAAATGCTTTCCGGGGTCCAGAGCAAGATCCCCGGCACCGGAACGGTTCGCGGGTGGCAGGAACGGTATATCGGCTCCAAAAGCGGCTATGTGGCGGTCCGCCCCAAGGCCAAGACCTACAAGACAACCCCAGGTGGCAAGAAATATGCCGTGGGCTATGTGACCAACGCCATTGAGGGCGGCCACAAGCACCGGCGGCCCAGCCAGCAGAAACGGGACGGGTACAAATACCGGGCGCGGATCAACGTTCCGGCGGTGCCTGGCCTGCACTTTTACGCGTCGGTCCGCAGTCAGCTCTCCGGAATGGGTGCGGAGCAGCTGCAGGCACTGGCCGCTGAGGTGGCAGCCAGACTGGAGGGGAGAGCATGATAACCAGCATTGACGTTTGCAATGCGATTGCGGATGTGATCGCCAAGCTGTGGCCGGACCGGATGATCTACCGGGATTTTTGCCCAGTGGATCACCACCGGCCCAGCTGCTACCTGTACCTGACATCCAGCGAGATGACGCCAGCCAACATCTCAATGGTCCAATGGGAGATGGAGGCCGAGCTGGAGTTATTTTGCTCCACAGATGAGTATGACATCAGCTCTACCGAGGCGCTGAGACAGAATCAGGAGGCAGTGCTGCTGGCCTTCGCGTCCCCATCTATACAGGTGGGAGAGCGGTGGATCTCCCTGACGGCAAAAGGGGATGGCATGGATATGGGCAGCGCCTTTGTCACATTCTCCGCCGCCTGGATGGATGAGCGGCTGGGCTATCATGATCCGGATGACATGACAGATCCTGTGAGCAGCGCAGTGCCAAAAATGGAGCATATCGAGTGCAGCAGAACGTTTTTCGCTCAGTCCCCGGACGAGCGGACAATCTAATATACGAGGTGAGATATTATGGCAACTACAAACGGCCTGCCCGTGCTGAAGATCGCCTTTGAAAAGGCGGCTGCTGAGGTAGCCAACCGGAGCAAAAAGGGCAACGTGGCTATTTTTGTGCGGGACGCCGCCAGTCAGGGTGTCCATCAGCTGATGTCCACGGCCATGATCCCGTCTGGCCTTGGCAGTGATAATAAGGCGCACGTCATGACGGCCTTTGAGGGCAGCGACCGGGGTGTGCCCAGCCTGGTCTATCTGGTGGTCATCGCCACAGGAACCGAGGACACTACCGCCCTGGAAGCCGGGCTCAAGAGCATTGAGGCCTTTTCCATCGATTATCTGGCCGGCCCGCCCGATGTGACCGATGATGAGATGGAGGTGCTTGCAGAGTGGGTTAAGGCCCAGCGGGCCATTTACCGCCCTGTTAAGCTGGTGAAACCATGGAAGACTGCCGGAAGCGACGATATGGGCGTCATCGAGCTGGACGAGACCGGAATGATGAATGCTGCCGGTGGGGTGACGGCGGCGGAATATTGCGCCAGAATGGCCGGTATCCTGGCCGGTATCCCTATGGGTATGAGCGCCACCTATGCGGCGCTGCCAGAGCTGACAGCCGTCACGGACCGGACCACGGAGGAGCAGACGACGGCTATTAACAACGGCAAGCTCATCCTGATCCACGACGGGCTCCAGGCCAAGATCGCCCGGGCAGTCAATTCCCTGATCACCATCCCTGAGAATGGAAAGGAGGACTGGAGCCGTATCAAAATCGTGGAGGGGATGGACCTGATCTCCTACTACCTGCGCACCACCATTGAGAATGAGTATCTGGGCCGGTATCCCAATACCTACGATAATAAGCAGATCCTGGTCACCGCGATTTCGGACTATTTCCGTTACCTGGAGCGGGCTGGCGTCCTCTCTGCTGGGGAGAGCTATGCCGAGGTGGACTACGAGCGGCAGCTGCTGTGGCTGACCAGTCAGGGGGTGGATACCTCCGGCATGACCCGAAAGGAGGTCCTGGAGTATCAGACCGGGTCCTGGGTGTTCATCCGGTGCGGCGGCCGCCTGGTAGACGCTATGGAGGACTTCGAGGTCCTGTTCAATAACCTGTAAGGAGGAACGATCATGGCAAGATCCAATATGACGGCCAAGCGGGTGCCCAATGGTACATACGGGACCGTGTGGCTGGTCGGTGACCGACTGGCCGAGTGCTATGGGTGCCAGGGTAAGGTAGCCATCAACAGCGAGAAGCTGGCTCTGTGCGGCGAGTTTATGACCCAGACCAAGCCTACCGGAGCTGATGGCACAGGCTCTTTGATGCTCTATAAGGTGGACAGCGGTATGCTGATCCGGATGCAGTCCATCCAGGACGGCCAGATCCCCGAGATGACGATCATCTCCAAGCTGGCGGACCCGGACAGCGCCGGCGCGGAGCGCATCGCCTACTACGGTGTGCAGTTCACCGACCTGACCCTGGCAGATTGGCAGGCAGCGACAGCCGGTAAGATCACGGCGCCGTTTACCTTTACCCGGTTTGAGCTGCTGGACGTGATCCCGGTGGAATGAGGAGGAAACTATGGAGAGCAAGGAAAAATCTATCGCCCGGTCTCTGCTGGATATCCCTGTGACGGAGCCTGAGACGGCTGTGGTCCAGGTAACCCGCCTGGGCCTGTCCATTACCCTGAGGGAGATCCCCTACAACAAACTGACTGCCCTGCGGGGCACGGAGGACGCGGATCTCCACTATATGCTGGCCAGCTGTGTCAGCCCCAATTTTAAGGACAAGGCCTGGTATCAGGACCACATGGGATGTCCCACGCCGGTGGACGCACTGAAAAAGCTGCTGAGACCCGGTGAGGTGCGGGCCATTCTGCGCCAGTGCGACACGCTCAACGGTTATGGTCCGGGCGCTGTGATCACCCTGGAGGAGGAGCCGGATGTGCTGCAGGATATGGCCGTGGGCGCCGCCCTGGAGGACCTGGAAAAAAACTAACCCATGACACAGAGCTGGCAGCGGCTCAGCGGCTGCTGATCCGGCACGGCATTTTCCCCGGGGCGTTCTTCCGCCTTCCCCCCGGGGAGCGTGCTGTGATCTGTGCCATGATGATCGACTATGAGAGGCGGAGGGAGGAGGGACCATAATGCCTACAGACGCCAGCATCGCTATGAGCGTGAAAGATAATCTATCATCCGCTATCGTTGGAATGAAGAACTCCATGACCAACTTCCGTTCCGATGTCACCGCCCTCCAGGGCGAACTGGACCGGCTGAATGCTACCCGGGTACAGATGCGGGTGGACCTGACAGGGGCAAAGCGTGAGGCCCAGCAGGCGCAGAAAGCATTTGAGGAGCTGGGAGACAGCGCCACAGAAGCGGAACGACAGGCGGCTGAGGCAGACTGGAAAAAGGCAGAAGAGAACCTGGAGAACATCCGCCAGCAGTATGATTTGGTGGGACGCCAGGTACGGCAGACTACCAGAGATATGGAGGCCGCATCCGGAGCGCTCAGTAAAGCGGATAACCGGGCAGGCAGTGCGGGAGGTGTGTTGTCTGCTCTGGGCCAGGCAGGACTGATCAGTATGGCGGGGGACGCGGCTGGGCAATGGGCTGATGCCCTCGTGGGCTCCGCTTTCGGCAGCAACGCCGGCACCATGTTCTCCAGCGGCCTGAGCGGAGCGGTGCAGGGCGCTGCGCTGGGCAGCCTGCTGGGCCCGGCCGGCACAGTCGCCGGCGCTGTCATCGGCGGCGGTATCGGTCTCATCACAGGTGGGTCCCAGATCTATCAGGAGCGGGACGAGGCCTTTAAGGCCTATGTCCAGGAGGCCACGCAGGGACAGCTTGAGGATCTTTCCACCTCCATCACATCGGGCAGCGCCACCGCCGCCCAGCGGGAGCTGGACCTGATTGCGTTTGACCAGCTTCTGGGAAGCGGGCAGGGCGCCAAATACCTGGCAGATCTTCGGGAGATGGCGGCCAGCACGCCCATGGAATACAGTGACCTGACTGCCATGTCCCGTGCTCTGGCCACCGGCTTCGGGAACGACCAGCAGCGGATGCTGGATCTGATGGAGGGCATTGGCAACGCGGGCAGCGCCGTGGGCGTGGACGCCAGCGGCATGACCTATATGGCCCAGGTCATGAGCCGGATGCAGTCCAGCGGCAAGGTGGGCCTGGAGGATCTGAACGCCTTCCAGGACCGCGGCATCGATGTGATCGGAATGCTCTCCGACGCCCTGGGCAAGAGCCAGGGGGATATCTACGACATGATCTCCAAAGGCTCCATTTCCGGCACAAAGGCGGTGGATATCATCCAGCAGGGGCTGGAGCAGTATGCCGGGGCCATGGACAAGATGTCCCAGACTTTCAGTGGTCTGGAGTCCACCCTGGCCGATGCCCAGACCGAGATGGATAATGCCTACGGTGAAGGGTACAACGAGACCCGGAAGAAGGGCCTCCAGGAGGAGATCAATTTTCTCAGTGGATACAGTGGAGATATTATGGCGGAGGCCAACCGTGCCATGGGCGCCTGGCAGGCCGAGCTGGAGAACAGCAAAGAGCAATATCAGCGGGAAGCCCTTTCTGCCGTCATGACTGGCGCAAAGGCATCTTCTTTCAGCGAGGAGAAACAGGCCCGCCTTAACGAGATGTGGGCCGACTACCAGCTAGCCGAATCGAAAGGCGATGCCGCGGAGCAGGGACGTTTGCTGGCAGAAGCGAGGGTGCTGGCCCAAGGCGAATATAACGCCAGCGAAGGGGCCCAGCTGATGGTTCAGTATGAGAAGGAGCTGGCCGCCGCCATCCGGGATGATGCTGCTTCCAACGACGCCTATTGGGACGCCGGCTACCGGAAGGGACAGGAGTATTCCAAGGGATGGGCGGCGGCTCGGACAAGCCAATGGATTGAGGATGTACCGGACGAAAACACTGTAGCTGGACGGGTACGGGCGCGTAACCATTACCGATATGCTTATGGCCTGGACCGCGTGCCCTACGACGATTTCCCCGCCCTCCTACATGAAGGGGAGCGGGTGCTCACCGCCCAGCAGGCCCGGGAGGCGGACAGCAAGCCGGGACGCAGTATTTCCATCACAATAACCGGCAACCAGTTCGGCGCGGGGGTATCTGCTGAGGAGATCGCCCAGCGGCTGGCCGACCAGATCGAACTGAAATTCGCGGCGGGGGTGCTGTCATGAGACGGATCATATCCTTTTTGGAGCCGTCCGCCGGCAAGGAGCTGATCCTGCCGGTGACGCCGCCCTCTTACGACTGGACTCACGGCAACCGGGTGGAGACCATCCAGCTGGACCAGCTGGGGGAAATCAACCTCCCCGGCGGCCGCCTGATGGGCAGCTGTACTCTGTCGGATGTGCTGTTTCCGGCCAAGCTATATCCCTTCTGCAACCCGGGCGCCGTGGCCAATCCCTATGTGTACCTGGAGCAACTTCAGCGGTGGAGCGACAGCCGCAAGCCGGTGCGCTGGATTGTGTCGGGGACGCCTACCAACGCCCTGGTGCTGCTGGAGAGCGTGACCTATGGCGAGCGGGACGGCACCAACGATGTCTATGCCTCCATCTCTCTGCGGCAGTATACGGCGCCGGAGACGCCGGTACTGGCCATCTCCGGCGGCGATGCCCAGACGTCCAGAGATGCCAGTACGGGCGCGGCTTCCACCCGGACCTACACCGTCCAGGCGGGAGACACCCTCTCGGGGATCTGCCGTAAATTTTACGGGGACGGCAGCCTGGCCTACCGGCTGGCCGCCGCCAACAGCAAGATCATCAAGAATCCCAATCTGATCTATCCCGGGCAGGTGCTCACCATCCCGCCCAAGGACCAGCTGCCGGCGGCCATGCAGGTGAGCGCCAGCGTCAAGACTGCAAAGGCCACAAAGACGGTCTACAGCAAGGAGGATAAAATCTGGAAGGTGCAGCTTGCCAAAGAGCAGGCGGCCATGAGGTGACGGTATGGACTATGAGCTGATCCTGACGGCCCCCAGCGGGACCTCCAGAGACGTGACGCAGCTGGTCCAGACCGTTACCTGGAGCGGATCGGACAGCCAGACCGCCCGGGAGCTGTCGGCCTCACTGGCGGTACCCAGAGACGGCAGTGTTACCCCGCCCGAGCTGGTGGAGGGCGCTCAGCTGATCTTCAGGCGGGAGGGGACCCAGCTCTTTGCCGGGCCGCTGCTCTCCGCCACCACCAGCTCTCAGTCCTCTGTGGTGGACCTGTCCGCCCTGGACCGGGGGCGGTACCTGGTAAAAAATGAGGGTTGGTACCAATTTGCGAACGCGGCGCCGGAGACCGCCGTGGCCGCCATCTGCCGGGACTACAGTATTCCGGTGGCAAGTCTGGCCAGGACGGGGCTGACCGTGTCCCGCAAGTTCCCCGGCGTAGCGCTGGACAAGATCATCAAGTCTCTGTATGCCCTGGCTGCCCAGAAAAACGGGAAGCGCTATCTGGCCCGGTTTACCGGCGCGGGCGAACTGGAGGTGGTGGAGAAGCCCAGTGCCGCCACCCTGGACATCAAGAGCACCATGGGGGTCACCAACACCTGGGACATCTCCAATCTACAGAACAGTGTGGTTATCCGTACCGATACCGGCGCCCTGGTGCGCCGGGTGGAGGACAAGGACTCTATCGGCCTGAACGGCCGGTTGGAGCACGTCCTGATCCAAAAGGATGGGGAGGACGCCGGGGCGGAGGCCAAGGCCTGGCTGGAGGACCACGGCCTCCAGCAGAACCTGACGGTGGAGACCCTGGGGGATATCCGGCTGATCTCCGGCAATGCCGTCAAGCTGCGGGACACCGGCAGCGGGGTGACCGGCCTGTTTTGGATCGCGAGCGACACCCACACCTGGAAGAACGGCCAGTATTACTGCAAGGCCAAGCTGAATTTCCGCAATCTGGCGGACGACACCATTTCGGGGAGTGAGCTCAAATGAACACATTTGAAGAAAACGCCGGGCGGATCGCCCGGAGCATGGGGGCGGCTGCCAGACAGGTGGCCGACCCCTCCCCGGTTTTGATCGGGACTGTGGTCAGCGTCTCCCCGCTGAAGGTCCGGGTAGATGGGCTGGACGTAGGGGCGGAGTCCCTGCGGATCAATGCGGCGCTGCTGGCCGGATATGATCCAGGCTTGTCCGGCACACTGACCGGCACGGGCTCCATGGGCCCTGTAACCACGGAGGTCAAACCGGGGGATCTGAGCCGGGAAAAGGATGCCTTACAGGCGGGGGACAGCGTGGCGGTGCTGTCCACGGACCGGCAGACCTACTACATCCTCTGTAAGGTGGTGGCGCCATGACGCTTTTCCCCATGTTTTCCACACCGGTGGCTGGTGGGAGTGTGGATCTGCCCCTCTACACCGACGTGGCCATGGACTATGACGCCGGGACGCCCCGATGGGAGAGCGGCCAGCCGGTGGTGGTCACCGGCCTGGAGGCGGTGAAAAGCTGGGCCTGGCGGGCTGTTTCCACCGCCCGCTATCAATGGGCGGCCTTCTCCTGGTCCTACGGCTGCGAGCTGGAGGCCCTGGTGGGCCAGCCATACCAGGCGGATACCAAAATCAGCGAGGCCACACGATACCTGCAGGACGCCCTGCTGGTATCTCCTTATATCACCGCTGTGGACGTGACCGAGGCGTCCTTTGATGGTTCCACCTTCCACATGAGGGTGGAGCTTACCACAGTCTACGGGAAGGAAGGATTCTATGTTTGAGGACCGCACCCAGGAGCAGATCAAGAAAGAGATGCTGGCCGACATCGACCAGACCACCGGCCTGTCCTCCATGGCGGGCAGTTATGCCGACGCCACCGTGGGGGCAGCTGCCCGGCAGATCAGCGAGTTTTACCAGGCTCTCCCCGCCGTGGTGTCCATGCTCTTTGTGGACGAGACCAGCGGAGGGTATCTGGACCTGGTGGGGCAGACCTATTTCAACATCACCCGCCGGCCGGGAACCAGGGCGCGGTGTGATATCACGATCACCGGCAGCGCTGGGACTGTGATCCCGGAAGGGACCCTCTTTCTGACTGCCACAGGCCTTCAATTTGCCCTGATGGAGAGTGTGACCATCCCGGAGGGCGGAACGGCCAACGATGTCCTGGAGGCCGCTCAGGAGGGTGCTGACTATAATGTAGGCCCTGGAGCGATTGTCAGTATGTTTGTCAATCTGCCCGGCCTGACCTCCTTCTCCAACCAGCAGGCCTCCGGCGGCACCGACACCGAGAGCGACGCCGCTCTGCTCCAGCGCATCCAGGAGCGTCGGCAGAAGCCGATTAACGGCGCCAACGGCTGGCAGTACCGGGCGTGGGCGCTGAGCGTCCCCGGCGTGGGGGACGCCAAGGTGGTGGAGTTGGCGGAGGGCCCCGGCACTGTGGGGGTGACCCTGGTGGACAGCACCATGGCCCCGGCCTCCCCGGAGATCGTGAGCGCCTGCCAGACCCTGATTGACGCCCAGCGTCCCGTGGGGGCCACAGCTCTGGTATCGGCGCCCACCGCCGTTGAGATCGATGTGACGGCGGTGGTGGTCATCTCCTCCGCCACCACGCCGGAGACCGTCAAGGCGGAGCTGGGAAAGCGGCTGGGAGCCTACCTGGCCGATGTGATCCGCTCCAAATACGATGTGATCTATTACGGGCCGGGAGAGGACAAGGCATACACGGTGATCTATAACCGCATTCTGGCGCTGCTGCTCACCATTGAGGGCGTGGAGAACGCCACTACCCTGACGGTCAACGGAGGCACGGCCGATGTGGAGATCCAGCCGGACGAGGCCCCAACGGCGGGAACGGTGGAGGTGACGGCATGACGGACCGATACGACCTCATGCTCCAGCTGCCTGAGCTCTACCGCAGCATCCCCTTTGCCGAGCTTCAGCGGGTGCTGGGGGAGATGTGCCGGCGGGCGGGAGCCGATCTGGAGCTGACCCTCCGCCAGCTTTGGCCTCAGACTGCCAGCGGATGGGGCCTGGAGCTGTGGGAAACGGCCTACGGTATCCCGATAGATCTGTCCAAGGATGAGGCATTCCGGCGCACCCGGGTAATCTCCAAGCTGCGTGGACAGGGGACGCCCACGGTGGAACTGATCCAGGCGGTGGCGGCGTCCTTTGTAAACGGGCAGGTGGAGGTGGTGGAGCACAACGATCAGTATTATTTTGTGATCAAGTTTGTGTCGGTGCTGGGCATCCCGCCTAACATTGACGACCTTACCGCCGCCATCAATGAGATCAAGCCGGCGCATCTCAGCTTTGTGTTTGAGTATTTATACCGGCTGTGGAGGGACTTAAAGTCCTACACCTGGAGAGAATTGTCCGGGAAAACTTGGAAAGATGCGAGGGAGGCCAGCTTACCATGACAGAGACCACCAATTATAAACTGAAAAAACCAGGCTACGAGGATTACGTGGACATTGGAGCCCTAAATGGAAATGCCGATATCATCGATGCGGAGATCAAAAAACTAAATGATGATAAGGCTGTGAAAAGCCATAAGCATTCTGCCGAAGATATTTCCAGCGGAACTTTGTCAGTGGGTCGAGGGGGCACAGGAAAAGCGACATTGCCATCTGGAGAAGTGCTGATTGGAAACGGAACAGACCCAGTATCTGGGCGACCAATTACAAATCTAACGAGCACATCACAATCCCTTAATCCTGACACGAATTTGATTACCGCCAATACGCTGCGCTATATGATGAACCGTACGGGATCTGTCGCTGCCGCAAACACATCATACACCACACTGATGGCGAGGGGATCAAGTCTACACAATACGGAGGCGTCTCCGTCTGTAAATGGCGCTATCGCATGGCAGTATGAATGAGGTGATGATATGGCCGGAAGCACAAAAATAGATGGAACCATTTACGCTGTTTCCGGTGGAAAGACGAGGGTCTCCGGAACAATATATGACATCGCTGGCGGGAAAACGAAGATAAACGCATCTATTTATGAGATCTCATTTGGTCCAGATCCGCTGCAAGTTTATTCTGTAGGGGATACAGATCTAAAAAACGGGGCAAGTATCGTAACTAATAATGACAGCACCTTTGCCAGCGATGGAATTAAAATGCGTTCAAAATATGGATCTGCGATAGTTTATATCGGAATAAAGTTGCCCAAAGATGCCATGCTTCGGTACCGTAAGTTAGTATTTTCCTTGTTGTATGTAGATGCTGGAACTCCGCAAGATGCACGCATAGGCTGGGGAAATGGTAATTATGCTTTTAATATGGCCTACTATCCACCGTCGTCTTACGCCAACTATGGGACAACAAAATACCAGGAAGTCAACTATATTGGCGCAACGGAGGAACGGGAATTTGTTCTTGATATATCGGAAATAGCTGGAATTGAAGAAATTCAATTTGGAGTGAAATTTCAAGGTTCCGGAGTTGACGGTAGCAGGGATAAGACCTACGCGTTGATAAAAGATATTCATCTGGAATAAGGAGGTAGTCATGACTGAGGTCAAGGTTGCAGGCCATCTTTATCCTGCCACTATAGCAGGAAAGGTATCAGATCGGGAATGGGGTGGAAGAGAGAGTAAATCCATCACAATGGTCGAAGATTATGCCACAGTAGAAGGCCTTTTTCACGACGGAGTTGCTTGGAGCATTGTGGAGACGAGTTCTGTGCCGGTTTTTGATGAGTCTGGTAATGCTGTTCTTGATGAATCAGGAAAACCAGCTTTTCAGAAGGTTACTGCGGAATATGACAACAGCCATTTCTCCATACTTGGTGACATTACTATACATCAGGACGGTTCTTGCACTGTTAAGATGGGCAAAGAAACGGATGTTGAGAAATTGCTGATTTTACTCTATGGAGGCGACAAGTGATGTATGAAATTATGGCAGACTTGTACCGAAGAGGCCGGGTCACTGCGGAAGGAATCCACAGGGCTGTTGCGGATGGAGTGATTACCGAAAAGGAGGCTTCTGCTATCTTGAATCCGGTGGACAGTCAGGAGGAGTGAGATGATACTGTTTCAGGACTGGACCATCCAGGCTGAGGGACAGGTGCTGGCCCATCAATACGATAACCTGACCCGTGAGCTGCGGGTTGAGGGCCTGATTCCGGAGGGCTGGATCTGGGACCTGCTGGTGCAGGCTGGGGAGCAGCTGGATGTGATCCGCCTGACACCGGGGGATAGGGTGTTGTCCGTTAGGCTGACGGCTGAAATGCTGGCCCTGTCCGGGTTCTATATGCTCCAGCTGCGGGGCACCCAGGGGGAGAAGATGCGGCACACCAATATCATCCGTGTCTTTGTGCCGGAGAGCCTGTCCGGAAACGCCAAGTGGCCGGAACTGCCTACGGAATTTGCACAGGCGGAGGCAAATATCCGGGAGCTCAACGCCCACCCGCCTGTTCCGGGTGGGGACGGCTTCTGGCAGCTGTGGGATCTGGAGACGGATCAGTATCTCCCGTCAGAACTACCCCTGCCCTCCGGCGGGGCCGGCAATGTATCATCCCAGGAGATCGATACCATCCGGGTCCTGAGCCGTGAGGAGTATGATGCCCTCCCAGACAAATCGTCCAAAACCCTCTATCTGATCATGGGGTGAGGTAATGAAGATCGGTGAAAAGGAAGTGGAAGGGCTCTTTGTGGGCCACATGGGTATCAAAACGGCCTGTCTTGGGAAAATGTCCATCTATGAGAGGCCGGGTGGATACATTTATCTGGAACTGAAAGATGAAAAGGAGATGGAAGAATGGCAAGCTACTTCAACCTGACGCTGGACACCCTGGCGCCCAGCGGCCTGACTCTCAGCATCAATGATGGGGCGCTTTATGCCACTAAAACCACGGTCAAGCTGACCATTGGCGTATCAGACGAGCAGACCTCCGGATACCAGATGAAAATCTGGGGTATCAGCGGCGTGGACGACGAGGGGTCCGCCAGCTGGGAGACCTTTGCTACGGAAAAGTCTGTGGAGCTGACGGCAGGAGACGGCCTGAAGACAGTACATATCAAGGTGCGGGACGACGTGGGCAACGAGTCCGCCGAGGTGTCCGACGACATCACCCTCAATACGGCAGTGCCTGTGGTCACCATTACCGGGCCCGACAAGGCCAAGATCTCCAAGATCAGCGGCTTTGACAAGTCCAAGATCAGCTTTACTGTTGATGTGGACTTTGAGGAGTACAAGGTGTGCGTGGTGCCCCAGACCTCCAGCACCCAGGATGCGGGGACCCAGATCCCCACCGACGGTGGCTCTGTCAACACCTCCGGTTCTGTGGGCAGCTATCCCAAGACCACGCCCATTGAGGTCACTATCACCGGTACCGATCTGGCGACTGCCTCCGCCGGCGATGGACTGAAGATCGTCAAGGTCTTTGTGCGCAACGCCGCAGGCACCTGGAGCGTTGCCTGATGGGTGCGCCGGGGCTGACCTTTTCCATCAGCCGGGACAAGCTGTCCGCACAGCCTGGGTTTGATGCCATTACGGTGACGTTTATGGCAGACCAGACGTGTCTGGCTTTTGAGTGCCGGGCCACCAAATCCGGTGAGGACTACGGGGTAGGGAAGGGCGTCCTGGTGGCGTCCTTCTCGGCCACCCCGGCCGGCATCCAGAGGACCTTTGAGGTCTACGATGACTTCCTGGTCCGGGGAGATGGCCAGTACCGTATTTCCCTCTACGCCAAGGGCGAGGATGGCAGCTGGAATGACAATCACCGCTATCTTCCGATAGGAAGTGATGCCTATCTGACTGCGGATGGAAAGGCCTATCTCTGTATGAGGGAGTGAAGAATATGGATGGCTATAACGGCGCCTTTACTGGACAGCAGATTGATGAGGCTATTGGAACGGTGCTGCGGAGTGGTGCAAAGACGGTGCCGTTCACCAGTGGGCAGTGGTCCGGAGGGACACTTCGGATTGGCGCCTCCAGCCACGGCCTGAAGAGCGGAGCCTTTCACTATGTCCTGCAACAGCGGGTTTCCGATGTACTGAAAAGCGGTACCTGGGCTGTTGCAGGTACCAGCGTGACTTATGAGAGCGAATCAGGGGATGTGGTGCTTACCAGCGTTACGGCCTTTGATGGTTCCATAACTTTCTTTGGACAACAGAAAGACCCGACGCAAGCGGTAAAATGAAAGGAGAATGACTATGAAAACGAACCTGAATGAACTGGTAGTAGCTATCTACGCCCGCGCGGACATGGACCGCGAAGAGACCGGAACCTCTGACATTGGCGTTGCGGCATCTAAGATCCGTAATAACATCCGGCAGGGTCTGGCGGTAGACCCCGTAGAGGGCGTTCCTGCCAAGTACATTCCGGACTTTGCTTACCTTCATGCCTATGAGGTCAAGGTCGGAACTGACGCCTTTGTCCATGAGTGGGATTCCATGCGCGATGCCATGCGTGACAATGAGATTCGGCTTTCCCAGCTGTGGCAGGCTGGCGACTACACCGGCATGGTGCGCCTCATGAACAGTTATGAAGGTGATCGCCAGTGAGATTGATTGCTGATCTTCCCATCACAACTGTCGATGGAATCGAGATCTTCGTCAACAAATTCCGCTATACCATCTCGCAGGTAGCCGCTCAGGCCCAGGCCAAGCGGCCGGACTGCAAAGTCTACGTTGTCACGGGCGGGATGTGGAACGCTGACGGCTCCGCCTGCCCGCTGCTGAAAGCCGACGGCGTATGGATCTCCCCCAAGCCGTGGAGCTCCTACGGCTACGCCTGGGACAGCGGCCCCGATATTATGCTGACCCTGGACCGGGACGCCAGGGACAATTTCTGGTCCACCACCTGCCTCATCGGACCCAACGGCCCTGTGGAAAAGCCCAGCTACGACAAAGCGGGTCAGGGCGGCAAACGGGGAAGGGCAGGCATTGGCACAAAGCCCGCCTATCTGCGGCTGTACGCCTCCCAGGACGGCACGGCGGATGCCCGCACCCCGGAGGCTCTGCGGGACGATATGGCTGCCGACGGCTGCACCTCCTTCGTCATGGGGGACGGCGGCGGGTCTGCCCAGTGCTGGTTCGACGGCCAGACCATCAAAGGGGATGGCCGGAAATGCCATAATTACATCATCGTATATGTAAAGAAAGAATCGGCGGATACCCCGCCGGACAAGGAGGACAATCCTGTGAGCAAGCCCATTGTATGTCTGGACCCTGGCCATGGGCCGGGGTGCGTCAACGGCTCCCTGGATGGGAGCTACAAGGAATGTGACTTTACCTGGGATCTGTACACCCGCCTGCGGCCCCTGCTGGAGGCCCAGGGGATCACTGTGGTAGGCACCAGGGAGCAGGAGAGCGACTATCCCGGGCTCGGCGCCCGGGCCTCTGTGAGCAACCGGGCGGGGGCCGACCTGTTTGTCTCCCTCCACTCCAATGCCGCCGGGAGTTCTGCCCGGGGCTTTGTGGCATTCACCTCTGCGCCCCCGGAGACGGCAGCCAGGAACAAGCTGGCGGCCGCCATCATCAACCGCGTCCACGCCGCCGGCGTGGTGCTGTGGGGCAGCGGTCTGGCCCATGAGATGTACACAGTGCTGGCCTCCACCACCGCCCCGGCGGTGCTGCTGGAGTACGGCTTCCACACCAACGCTCAGGACCTGGCCCTGCTGAAGGATATCGTCTACCGGGACAAGCTGGCCCAGGCCACCTGCGCCGGGATCTGCGACTATCTGGGGCTGGAGGTCAAGGAGCCGGACCAGGAGAGCGGGCAGCCCAATGAGCCGGACGGCTGGGCCAAGGAGGCGTGGAGCAAGGCCGTGGCCGCCGGGATCTTCGACGGCACCCGGCCCCGGGACGGGCTGACCCGTCAGGAGGCTGCCGTGGTGCTGGACCGGCTTGGACTGCTGCCGGAGAAAGGAGCCTGACATGGAGCACATCAATTCCTTTAAAGCGGCGGTGGCCGCCCTCTGTGCCGCCCTCACCGCCCTGTGGGGCTGGTTTGGCTGGGTAGTGGTGGCATGGGTGGGCTGTATGCTCATCGACTACGCCACTGGCTCCGCTGCCGCTCTGCGGGCGGGGGAGTGGTCCAGCAAGACCGCCCGGGATGGCATCTGGCACAAGCTGGGCAGTGTGGTGGCCGTCATCGTGGCGGCCATTCTCGATACAGTTATTGGCCATCTACTGGGCAACGTGCCCGGAGTGGAGCTGCCATTCACCTACACGGTGCTGCTCTGCCCTCTGGTGGTCATCTGGTACATCCTCACCGAGGCCGGCAGCATTATCGAGAACGCCGGCGCTCTGGGGGCTCCTATTCCAGCTTGGCTCACCAAAATGATCGCGGCATTGGAGTCCAAAGTAGATCAGGCGGGGGATAAACTGGGAGGGAATAATGCCACTCCGAATGACTGAATAGAGTGCTTTAGGGGGTATACTCTGGGGGTAAATTGGTTGAAATACCTACTACTACAATATTCTTGATTGCCTTTTAAGCAGTGGGTCCGGGGTTCGAATCCCCGACGGGTCACCATAAAATCAAAACGGTATAGATGCCACTGGCGAAAAGCCAGTGGCATCAACCGTTTCCGGGCTTTTTCAGCTCAAAAATTCATGGATGATTCCATAGATGCCAACCGCTGTTTCCCCCTAACTGGTGGGATTCGAACCCCCTCTTCTCGGAGGTTGGCAAAACCAGAAACCATGTAGCGCCCTTTTTGAAGCATCAATTTTCAAAAAAGGCGCTATTTTTCTATCAATAGAATACACAAAATTTGAGGCGTCGATTTGTTGGTCGTGATGGGCCAATGGGTTGGCGCCCTTTTTCGTTTTCAGATAATTTCAAAAAGGGCACTAAATGTCAGGAGGTAGTAAATGAATCGAGAACAGTTTTTTCAAGAACTTCGTACCGCTCTTCACCGTGAGGGTTTTGTCCCGCAGCCGGAACAGGACGAATTGCTTCCTGTGGAGTGGGATGGTCTCCCTCTCTGCCGAATCACAGCGGACGGAAGCGTTCGCTACTGGCAGGAGGATGTAGCGACACCGGAACGGGAACGGGCCTGTGAGCGAGCCACCGATCTGGCCTGCACCGTGCGGGAGTACATGACGCTGCTTGAACAGGCTCCGCCCCTGCAAGCCCAAAGCCTGACCGGTGACTACCGCCTGCTGGCTGACTTCAATGGAGCCGTGCTGGCTGCGCATCCCACCCGGCTTGGCGTCCAATTCGTCACATGGGACTGGAGCTTCGACCGCACAGGTCTCAACCAGGGCAATTACTTTCAGGAAAACTATGTAGGTGCCAAGCAGGACTTCGCCATCCGCGCCGGCCTCATTTCCAAACAGCAGATCTTCAATCAGGAGCAGCTTATCGAAATCTACCGGTGCTGCTCTGACACCTTGGACGCTGGTTTTGACTTGACTGCCGAGCAGGAAAAGTGCATCCGGGGCGTTCAGGAGCAGATTGCCATTGCAGCTCCCGATGCTCTGGATCGCATAAGGGAGCAGGAGCAGCACCCCATGGAACCCTACAACCAAGAACCGATCATGTAATATTCAAGCGCCGAAGTTTTAGAAATAAGACTCCGGCGCTTTTTTGCTTTACTGAAAGGAGCACACCGCCAATGACACGCTATGAGCGCATTCCGGAGGACACTTACGAATACGGGCAAACCGTCCTTCGGCGCATCGGTGCTGATGACGAGCTGATCGATACCATCGACGGATATATGGATTTTGAGAAGCTGGGTGAGGATGCCATGGTGGAAGACGGCGTCCGGCGAACCGAGTTTGGCCTGATCCGCCGATGCAGTAGCCCCTTCGCTGAGGAAACCCAGGCGATGGAGATGGGAGGCCTTTCCTGATGCCCCGTGAAACCAATCTGCTCCGCGTAAAGCTGGTGGCGCACACCCTCCTCGATGTGCAGATCCAGGAAACGGCCCTCTCCCCGGTGATCGTCAGCCACCCCTTCACAAACTCCGGGATCTCCGCGCTTCGAAATGAGGATGGGAGCCTCTCCATGGTCGACCTGATCAACCATTCGGATGACTGCACAAGGTGGCGCAGCAAGGTGGGGGAGCAGATAGACAGCGCCGAAAATGTCCATCAGATCTTCGTACTGCTCAACCCGCCCTATTATCTGACTTTTATCAAATTTGCCGCCTCCGCTCTCTCGGAGAAGGATCTGGGGCAGCTCTTATCCACCGCCTGGACCCAGGAGGAATGCCCCAATCAGGACTGCAATGTGAGCAAACGAGAACTGGTGGCCTTGTTCCGATCCGTCCCTCCGGAGTCCCTGATGGACGAGGAGGAGCGCGCCGCACACCAGGCGCTGGAGGATACGGTGACAGTCTATCGGGGCGTTACACCCTACAACGCCAAAAATATCAGGGCGCTGTCCTGGACACTGGATCGAAAAACAGCAGACTGGTTCGCCCACCGCTTCGGTGAGGATGGAACGGTGTATGAGGCGCAGATTCGGAAGGAACACATCCTGGCCCTGTTCACCGGCAGGAATGAAAGCGAGGTCATCGTAGACCCGCGGCACCTGGAACAGATCATGGAGTCACCGGAGCCGGGATTTGATATGCAAATGATCTGAACGATATGATCCGATGATTGGGAGGAATGTAAATGAAGAAGAAAATCATGATCACAGTAGCATCTCTGGCAGCACTGGGGGCTGCTGTCGCCAGCTATCTCCACTTCTCCGGCAAGATGCCTTTTTGCCATAGCTATTTCCGCTGAGCTGTGGTATTGTTCCGCATGAGGAGGTGAAGCAAATGGCCATTTCTTTATCGGAACAGTTGGAGAGTGACATCAAAGAATATCTTCACAAGACTTTTGGGACATATTTCTCCAGCCTTGATGAAAGATTTGCCGCAGACATTGAGGAAGATGTTATCAACACATCGGATTTCCATCATGGATTTTACAACGATGATGACATCTTCATCGCATTCCAGCGAGTAACTCTGGGTAGGATGGGTGTTACCAAAATGGAATTATCTCGCTGGTAGCAGGATAAATTGAGACCTAACATTTTCACTTTGCATACCTTCATTTGTGTTCATTGGGCATAATTTGCTCCTCCGTACTTTTTATATCCGCCAGCCCTCAGCCCGCTGTCGGATCTCGATAAAGTTCCGGTAAGTTCCCTCCTGGCTCATCAGCTCCTGATGGGTACCATGCTGAGCAATGCGCCCATCCTCCACCACTAAAATCCGGTCAGCATTCTGGATCGTAGCCAGACGGTGGGCGATGGTGATGATAGTCTTTCCCCGCACCAGAGCAGAGAGCGCCTCCTGGATCTCATGCTCATTCTCCGGGTCCACGCTGGCGGTGGCCTCGTCCAGAATGACAATGGGGGCGTCCTTCAGAAGACACCGGGCAATGGAAATGCGCTGCTTTTCTCCGCCGGAGAGGTTGGAGCCGCCTTCTCCCACCATGGTGTCGTACCCTTGGGGCAGCGCCATGATGAAGTCATGGCAGCGGGCCGCTTTGGCCGCGGCGATCACATCCTCCTCGGCAGCATCCGGACGGCCAAAACGGATGTTATTGCGGATGGTGTCGTGGAACAGATACACATTCTGAAATACCATAGCAATGTTGCGTAAAAGGCTGTCGCAGGTCATCTTCCGGATGTCATAGCCGCCCACGGTGATGCGTCCCTGATCCACATCATAAAACCGGGCCAGCAGTGCGCAGAGGGTGCTCTTCCCGCTGCCGGACGGCCCTACAATGGCGGTGGCGCTGTTTTGCGGCAGTTGGAAAGAAACATCGTGGATCACCTCCCGTGTTCCGTAACCGAAGGAGACATGGTCGAAGCAGATGTCGTAACGCTCCAAAGAGACGTCTTTCCCATCCTGATCCGGCAGTTCCGTTCCCTCCAGTTCTTCCAGACGGTCCAGCACCGAGTCCGTGACAGAAAGGATATGGGCGGCGTCGTTGATGGACTCCACACTGCCGAAGATCGTGAAGGAAAACATGGCAGCCATCAGGAGCACCGGCAGCTCCAAGGTTCCGTTCATAGTCTGCCAGCCGGCGGTGAACACCAGGCCAACAGCTGCGGCCTTCAGAGAAAACAGGTGCAGGCAGTTCCAGGGCACAAATCCAAACTCGTTTTTGATACGGATGTCCTTATTGGCCCGGCACGCCTCAAAAAACCGCTGGGAGGACGCCCCCTCCTGTCCGAAGGATTTGACCACCGAAAGGCCGTGGATGTACTCAATGGCTGCCCCGGACAATGCCTCTTGGGCCCGGTGTCCCACCGGAGCGGTGCGGGCACTCTGCCGCCCGATGCCGCGGAGGGCAAAGGCGGACAGCAGCACACCCACCACTGCCACCAGCGCCGCCTCGGGGCAGAAGAACGCCATGCACAAAACGATGACCAGTACCTGCAGATAGCCGTTGATGACCGCATCCACCATCTTCATGCTTTGCAGCTCCAGGGTACTGAGCTCCGTGGTCAGAGCAGCCAGAATGTCGCCCAGGTTATTCTTAGAGAAATACCCCAGGGAAACCCGTTTGAGCAGGTCACCAAGTTCCAGTCTCTGCTGCGCCGCCCGCTCTGTTCCGATACTCTCCTGGAGCCGGTTTTTCCAGTAAGCACACACGAAGCGCAGAACGATCAGCAGGATGATCCCGCCCAGGCACAGCCAGGGGAGTCTGGCGTCCAGCGCCGTCCCCTCCTGGGCACTCTCGATGACCAGCCCAAGGGCCCAGGCCGTCAGCATCACCGGCCCGGCGGCGGCCCAGGTGGCAAGAAACGAACAGAGGCTTCCGAGATACAGCCGTCTGTGGTACCCCTTTGTCCAACGCAGAATCCGATTCATACTCTGAAACATCGTCAAGCCTCCTTTCCAACCGCCCAGTTCTGGGCACCCACATGGGCCTGCCATAGCTTTTGATATAGCGGGCATCGGCTGAGCAGCTCCGGCTGTGTGCCTTTGTCCACAATACGGCCCTTCTCCAGCACCACGATCTGGTCGGCGTTCTGAATCGTGCTCAGCCGGTGGGCAATAACCAGCAGCGTTTTCCCCCGGGAGAGCGCCATCAGTGAACGCTGGATTTTGTCTTCGTTCTCCGGATCGGTAAAGGCGGTGGCCTCGTCCAAAATTACAATGGGGGCATCCTTCAGAATCGCGCGGGCGATGGCGATCCGCTGCCGCTCCCCACCGGAGAGCTGCTTGCCCGCTTCACCCGCTGGGGTATCCCATCCATGCTCCAGCCGTCCTAAAAACTCCTCACACTGAGCGGCCCGGGCAGCCGCCCAAACTTCCTCCTCCGTGGCGTCCGGCTTTCCCAATCGAATGTTTTCTTTCAGAGAGCAGTCAAAGAGGAAATTGTCCTGTGTCACGAAACTGACCTGATCCGCCAGCTGCTTCAGTGTGAGATTCCGAATATCCACACCGCCTATGGCAATGCAGCCATCCGTCACATCCCAGAACCGAGCGATAAGCCGGGCTGCCGTAGATTTGCCTCCACCTGAGGGACCCACCAGAGCGGTGAAGGTTCCAGCGGGAAGTTCCAGATCAATGTGACGCAGCACAGTGTCCTCTTCTTTCCCGCTATACGAGAAGGACACATCCCGCAAAGTGATACCGCTGCCGGAGAGGCGGGCGGGCTCGGACGCCTCGGGCAGCTCCTCCAGATCCAGCAGATGCCGAGTGTCCCGGACGGCAAATTCCATGCTCTTCATGGAATTGAGAAAGGCTGCAGCCTGCACCAGCGGGGACACGATACCCAGCACCAGCATCAAGCACAGAGCCAGCCGGGCCGGGTCCAGGACGCCGGTCTGATACAGGGCGATCCCAACTGGCAGGGTGGCCAGCAGCGTGGTAGGCAGGATAGACAAGCACAGGTTCATGGACTTCCAGGTGCAGCGGAACCAATCCAGCGTGAAATCACGGAAGCTGGTCACCGCCCGGACGAATTTCTCATAGGAGGCACCGCTCTGGTTGAAAGCCTTTACCACCTCGATGCCCTCCACATACTCCACGATAATGCTGTTGACCTGAGCATTGGCCGCCATGTAGGCGGCATACTTTTCGTTGTAGGTCCGCAGGCTCGCCGCCATGGGGATCAGCGCCGCCGGGATCGTGGCAAGGGAGGCAAGGCCCATCCGCCAATCCATGGCAAAGAGGGCGATCACCACCACGATAGGCAGCAGCACATTGGAGCTCAGTTCTGGGATCATGTGGGCCAGCGGCGGCTCAATGTCCTCGATCCGATCCACGATGGTGCTTTTGAGGGAGCCGACGGGCTTCGACAGCACACTCCCCAAGGGAGCGTGCATCAGCTTTTGGGCCACTTGACGGCGCAGGCCCTCCAGGATGGTGTAGGCAGACACATGGGCCAGCATGGTTGAAAAGGCGTAAAAAGCCACCTTGACCGCATATCCCGCCAGACACACTCCAGCCCATCGGAGAAGCTCCATTCCGGAGGCCGACTGATGGATAAACAGGCGAAGAATCTCATAGACCCCCAGATACGGCACAAAGCCCCCCGCCACGCTGATAATTGCGCATATAACAGATAAGACCAGCTTCCCCCGGCAGGGACCGGCAAAGGAGAGCAGGATGGCCAGCCAGCTGCGTTGTTTCACAAAACCACTCCTCTCAAAAAAATCGGCATGGTGAGATGTCTCTCACCATGCCCTATTGTATCGGTTCTTGTCCGTGCTTGCCGCTCCACCCGGCCGGCATCACTCCATTTCGTCAGGAAAAGAAAGAACAGGGTTCCCGCCGCCCCGCCGGTATTCCAGCGGAGTTTGTCCCTTTACCGCCCGGAAAGCCGCAGCAAATTTGCTTGCGCTGTCATAGCCCACCGCCCCGGCGATCTCCGTGACGCTGGTCTCTGGCTCTTTCCGAAGCAGCAGAGCCGCCCGGTCCATCCGCAGAGCCCGCACATAAGCGTTCACCGGACTGCCATATATGCTTTTGAAGCAGGCTTTCAGGGTGGTCAAAGGAATCTGGTACTGTCTGGACAGGGCCTCCAATGTGATATGCTGATCCAGATGCTCCGCCAGGTAGGAGCGGATAGCCTTGACTGTCTCCACCTGAGAACGGTAAAAATATGGCTTTTCCGTTCCGCTTCCCAATTCCAGGGCGTCGAGATACAGCAGCAACTCCAGAATCTTTACTCTAAAGTAGGGCATTTTGATCCGCTCCGGTACGGCACACAACTCCTGAAAAATGTGATCCACCGAGGGTGCTCCGTGAATGACCTGCGGCCGGGCATCCGGGCAGAATTTCCGCTGAATGGCGGCCAGATCCAAAGGATAGTCTCCCGCCAGACGAGCCAGTTCCACGGGTGCCATGGACAGGTCAAAGCACATGGAGATGCCATGATAGTGGGACAACGGGAGAGAAAAGTATCCTTTGTGCTTCAGGCGGCGATCCACTTTCAGGTCACCTGCCTCCACATAGGAGAACGCATCGTTGCCCACAGCATATTCCATCCGGCCCTCCCGGCAATAGTCGATGCAGAGGAGATCCTGCCGGGTTTCAAAAGAGGAGTCGCAATAGGCCATGTGGAAATCGTTATACAGGATGGTAGCGCCGGGGAACACCTCGTAGACGGTCATGGTTCCCTCGCCGCTCTCATTTCGCAGCTGATAAACGCTGCACCCACCGCTTTTGGCCAAGAGGCACAGATCCGGCTGGCTGTCCTGTAACAATGCCACTGCGGCTCAGCTCCTTTCTCAAAGTTCCAGGACTCGATCACAGGCGCACTGGAGAAATTCGCGGTCATGGGTTACCACCAGAACCACCCGCCCCTCGTCCGCCAGTTCCCGTGCGCAGCGAGCCACTTCCTGCATTCTTGCATAGTCCAGACCACTGGTGGGCTCGTCGAATACCAGCAGCGGCTTTTGGGACAGCATGGCGGTAGCCACCGCCAAACGCTGTTTCTGGCCGCCGGAGAGAGACATAGGGTGCTTTTCCCGGAACGCAAGCAAATGGAGCCGCTCCAACACCTCCTGGATGCGCTGGTCAGAGAGTCCTTCCATAGCCAGCCGACACTCTCCCCATACGCTGTCGGAAAAGAGCTGATGGTTCACATCCTGCATGACGCAGTAGGCAATCCGCTGCCGCTGCTTCGCACCAAGGATGCGGCCGTTGAGGCGGATCGTTCCGGCACTCTCCCGCATCAGGCCGCACAAGCAGCGGGAAAGGGTGCTTTTTCCCACGCCATTGTCACCCGTGACGGCCAGCACCTCTCCCGGGCGGGCGGAGAAGGAAAGGTTTTGAAATACCGGCGGCTCCCGCTTGTACCGGCAGCTCAGTCCCTCCACAGACAGTCCATCCTGTTCCCCCGCGGCGCGGGAGGGCGGCAGAGTCACCTGAGTAGGCGTGAGCGTGCGAAGACCCAGAGCGATCCGTTCTGTCTCAGCCAGCCGCCGGAACTCTGCTCCGCTCCAACTTCGCTCCACAATCCCATCCCGCAGATAAACGGCCCGATCTATGAGGTCCGCCAGAAAGTATAGCCGATGCTCCGCAATGAGAATGGTGTGCCCCTGACGTTTCAGGTATGCGATTTGATCATGGAGCCGGTTAATGGTATCCCGATCCAAATTAGCCGTAGGTTCATCCAGAATATAGAGTTCCGGCCTCATGGCATAGACCGAGGCAAAGGCCAGCAGCTGCTTTTCCCCGCCCGACATGGCAAAGATGTTCCGCCCCCTCAACCGCTTCAGATGCAGGCGGTCGGTGGTATCATCCAGCCGACGGAGGATCTCGCCCCGGGCCACACCCTGGTTTTCCAGGCCAAAAGCCAGCTCGCTGTCGGAATCCAGATTGAAAAACTGACTTTTGGGGTTCTGGAAAACAGACCCCACCTGCCGGGCCAGTTGGTAAAGAGGCTGTTCCCGCACCGGTGCGCCGTTGAGCAGAACCTGTCCGGTCAGCGTGCAGTCCTCTGTAAATGCCGGGATCAAGCCGTTGACCAGCTTGGTGATGGTGGTTTTTCCGCAGCCGGAAGCGCCACAGAGCAGGATACACTCGCCCGGTTTGATGGTCAGATCAACATGGTTGAGGGTGCCCACATCTTTTGTATAGGAAAAGGATACATCCTGCAGCTTTACCATGGAAACACCCCCAATTTGACCGCCAGGAGGGCAGCAGTCAACCCCACGCCCACAAGGAACGCGGCGCCGTCCACCGGCGAGGCCCGCAGCTCCACCAAACTGGTCTTAGGCGCCGGGTCCTCGATCCCTCGTGTCACTGCCGCTGCGGACAGCTCCTCCGCAGTGCCGGTAGCGGAGACCATCAGGGGAACCATGATCCCCTCCAGTTTTGCCAATCCCCGGATGCCCCGCAACCGCATCGCATCCCGGATATAGCCTGTCTCTTCCCGAATGGCGGGAAAGTACCGCAGCGTCACCGAGACGGCCACAATCAGCCGCTGAGGGAAGTGGATCTTCCTCATTCCAGCCACCAGATAGGGCATAGGCGTCCGGCGAAGCATCAGAAAGCCGATCATCAGGCAGGGCATCATCCGGCGGGCATAGTTAGCGAAAATGGAAAAGCTGGTAGCAGCCCATCCCGGCGCGGCCGGCAGAATCCAGTATTGCAGGCACAGAATTCCCCCAAAAATCAAGAGGCTTTTCCCCGCCATGGCAAAGCAGCGATGGAGCAGCATCAGGAACAGGAGAAAACCGATCCATATCATTTCCATCCAAAAAGGTTGCTCACTAAAGGCTGCCAGATTGGCGAAAACCAGCAGAGCAAGACCCACCCTGGGGTCGAACACCAAACAGCGCCGTGCCTCCTCCATGTTACAGAATCCCCGCCTTCTCAAAGTGCTTGCGGAACATTCCCTTGGCCAGCAGGATACCCAGTATCGCTCCTACAATAGGAGCCCCCACCAGAACCACGATCATACCCGGGGAGGTCAATGCTGCCAAGGTAGAGACATAGGCTTCCGGCATTCCCTGCTGGCTGATTTGCGCCAGGAAACTGTCCCGCATGATCCAGACAGGCAGCGGGGAGCCGATCATCCCCAGCGAGAAGAACACATAGGCCAGAGCGTTGCCGCGGAAAGACCGGTAATGGCTACAGATCCGGCAAAGCTCCGCCAGAGCGCAGCTCACTGCAAAAGCAATGAGAATCACCACCGTAAATTGGCCAGTAACAAAGTAGATCAAGGCCGTAATAAAGCCCATCAGGACCACTGCGCCGGTCTTTGGCACCTTGGCGCACATCATCAGGAATGGGATCCCCGCAAATACGGCGATCAGGCCGGGCATCAAGATCCAAAGCAGGGGATGCAGACCGCTGAGAAGCATAAAAGCAAAGTTGATGACAAAGTAGATGGCGGAGAAAATTCCCACCGTAATGATGTCCTTTCCCGTCATCCCTTTTTTCTGCGTGTTCATGATGTACCGCTCTCCTTCAACATAGTTAGATTACACTAACCGTTATTTCTGAGAAAAGGCGCTCAGCGCGCCCCTTCTTACTGAGTATAGCGGCACATCGCTGTTCTTTCCGCTCCGATTGGACGGCTTTATCCCGTTTAGTCATGGAATTTAGCGCTGTGACAGAGATGTACCATCTTCACCATACAGAATCGGTCCGAAACTGCCATGCTGACCTTGGTGGACAGCTTCAATCCGGTTCGGGTGATATGGCGGTAATAAGGCTCCTCAGCCAGCACCCTGACCCCACTGCCGATTTTTCCGGCCAGCACCGATGCGGAATCCACATAGAAAAACATCTGCGCATCTCCGTGGCCCACTTGCTTCATGTACTTTTTCCGCATCATGGCCATACCGCTTTTGCTCACGGTATCAAAGACGATTTCAATCTCTCCAAACCCCGTGAGCATCCGCAGGAGGCCCACAACCTTGCTTTCCTCAAAATAGTGGAACAGGCCGCCGGCGGTGACCAGAATAGGAGCATCCGGCACATCGGCGCGGATCTGCCTGATCCAGTCCTCGGCAAAGGCGTCTCCGGCGAGATAGGTCTCCCGCTCCGGCTCCGGCAGCAGCTCTCGCCGGTACTCCACCACATGGGGCAGATCCACGGTATACCAGTGCGACCTTCCATTGTCGCAGCGGTAATAGGCCGTCTCCAGACCGCAGCCGAGTTGAACGATCACACCGTCCGGCCTGCGCTCCAGAAACGCCCGGATGTACCGATCCATATTGGCGGACCGGGCGGCGGAGGCCAGCAGAGTATACTGGCTCTGTCCGTCCTGCTCCGGCAGGCTGGAAGGCAGTTTCTTTTTCAGTTCCAGCGCCTTTGGATCGTACAGGATCTGCGGGCAGTACTCGCTGGCATAGATCCTGCCCAGCATGGGGACAAACAGCGTGTCCTCTACAACACCCAACTTGGACATGGTCAACCCTCCTATTTGGACGAATTACTTTCTGCCCACAAGCAGCCGGGAAGAGCCCAGCATCATCATGGCAGCCCGGCGGTGGGAGCCGAAAGCTTCTTCTGCGGTATCAATGAGCCGGACGTCCTGATAGCCCATCTCCCGCAGTTTTTGGGCAAAGACATCCATATCGCCGTACAGCCTGGGCTTCATGTCATCATTCAGAGCGAAGACGCCGCCTTTTTTCAGCACCCGCAGGCTCTCCAGCAACAGTTTGTGCATATCGGCTCCCATGACATTGTGGTAGACATAGTTGCTGATGACCGCGTCAAAACTCTCATCGGGGAAATCCAGATGATTGGCGTCGCCATGCCGGAACACACACCGGGAGGCCACGCCTTCACTTGCGGCGTTTTTCTCACAGAGGGCCTTGCTGTAATTGTAAACAGCTCCCCAGTAGTCCATGCCAGTGACCTTTGACTCCGGCCAGGTCAGGGCCGCACGAATCGACAGGGCTCCGGAGCCGCAGCCGACTTCCAAGAGACTGCCCTGGCCGTCATAGTCCAGATGAGAGAGAACGACCCGGTGAACCTGTTCCATAATCCCGCCGCCGCCAAAGGCATACTGACGCCTGATCCATGTGATCCAGACCAGCAGGGCCACCAGCGCCGCCGCAACAACAGAGAACAGAACACCGAGAACCGTGATGTGGAACACCGAAAAGGAGAGTACGGCCAAAACTACGGCCAGAGCCGTGATACCGCCAATAATATAGAACACGGGATTGGACATCCAGCTTCCGTAGTCTTCGCCATGGCTACCGAGACGAATTTCTGCTTGTTGATTACGCTTTTGCTGCATTTGATTTTCCTCCTGTTGTTCAATATTTGTGTACAATTCGTTTACGGGTGTTTCTCCTTCGCCTTCCGGCAGACAAAAGAGGCTATGCCCTGAACGGTGCGAACCTTTGCCGGCCCGAATGTTTCCTCCAGACGATGCCACAGGCTCTCCGCCGTCTCAAAGGGCGGGGTGAAATAGCCCTTTGGCACATACAGCCTGCGGATTATCCAGTCGGTGCGGCGGTTTTGCCCCCTCACATAGAAGCAGCCGCAGAAAACTCCGCCTGGCCGCAGTACACGAAAGATCTCACGCCAGGCGGCCTCCTTATCCGGAAACGCATGAAACCCGTTGAGCGAGAGCACGATGTCGAAACTGCCATCCCCAAAAGGCAGCGCCCCAACATCCCCCTGCTGAAAGCACACATGGGCAAGTCCCTCGCCCCGGGATTTTGCCCGCTCCAGCATCTCCGGCGAGTAATCCAGGCAGGTGATCTCCGCCTCCGGCATTTCCCGATAGAGGGGCATGGTCAGTATGCCGGTACCCACGGGGACTTCCAGCAGTCTTCCGGAAAACCCCTCCGGTATTCCGGAAAGGGCGGCGGAAAGGTAGTCCTGGGCTTCCGCCCGATCCATTCCCCATATCAGGCGGCATACCGCTCGGCCTGACAGGGTGGAACAGGTGATCATGCCATCATAAAATGTCCGTTTGCCTCCCAATCCCCGGTAGGCGTTTTGAATCCGCTCTTCTTGTCCCATTTTTTCACCTTCACTCACGCAAGCACCCAGCGCCACATCCAGCGTCATCATGAGGGTAAAACCGACTGCAAACAGAATAGTCCCTATATTGGAGTGCTTTCCCACTGACATCTCCGGGATCAATTCCTCCACTACCACATAGACCATCGCTCCGGCGGCAAAGCTCAGCGCATAGGGCAGCACCGGAACCAAAATCCCCGCCAGCAGGATGGTCAGGATGGCGCCTATTGGCTCCACTGCGCCGGACAGCGTCCCATACAGGAAGGAGCGGGATTTGGAGAACCCCTCCGCTTTCAGGGGCATGGAAATGATCGCGCCCTCCGGGAAGTTCTGAATGGCAATTCCCAGAGAAAGAGCCAGCGCCCCCGCCAGCGTAATACCGCTGTCTCCGTAGAGCCACCCGGCATAGACCGCCCCGACCGCCATTCCTTCCGGAATATTGTGCAGCGCCACAGCCAAGGTCAGCATGGTTGTTTTTCCAAGACTGCTTTTGATGCCCTCGGCCTCCGCGCTGCCGCGGTGCAGATGCGGGATCAGCCGATCCAGCCCCAGCAAGAAAAAGATTCCCAGCCAGAAACCCACAACGGCGGGGACAAAGGACCACCGCCCCATGTCCGCTGCCTGCTCCATCGCGGGCAGCAGCAGGCTCCAGATAGAAGCCGCCACCATGACCCCCGCCGCAAAGCCGGTGAGCGCACGCTGTACCATCTCACCCAAATTGTTCCGCATAAAAAAGACGCAGGCCGCCCCCAGCGTCGTCCCGGCAAAGGGAATCAGTAGCCCTTGCCATAGTTCAATCGGCATATTCTCCTCCAATCTTGCCGCAGTGGTTTTCTGCAAAGTCGATCCGGATGATTCGGAGGCACATCGATCTGTCGGCCAGCTTTACCAGTGGCTAACAGGTGCAACCGAACACTGTATAAGAATCTCCTGTACAGAGCCCTTATCAATTTTACATTTTTCATAGTCGCTCTTCAAAAGGTATGATACTCTATGCTTGATTATAGTTAGCTATCGCTAACCAGTCAAGTCATTTTCTGTTAGGGACAGTTAATTTTCCTATCAGCTGTGTAGAGTGTTACGCAAACTCTCACCCGCAACCTTCAAAGTGTGCGAGATTCAGGATTTCTTTTTTCTTTCTCTGGGCGTAACGCAGAGTTTGATATGCTCCGCCGCTGGAATGATCCACACAGAATACCACAAGGTCGCTTCGATCCACCATCTGCCGGTTGCGAATCTGAATGGCACCCTTCGGATGGCTGCCAGCGGCGGCGCTGCACAGTTCAATTTCATCATAATATGCTTCAAAGCCCTCCAGATTGTCCCGTAGCTCTGCCGTCGGATACGGAAGTGCCAAAATCAGGGCGCTATTGTCATCCCGCACACGGCGCTGTTGGCGCTTGACGGCAGAGGAAACAATCTGATCAAAGTCTCCGTTACGGCCAACCAGAAACTCCACATATTCCTTTTCCAAAAGCAATGTGTGGATCAACGACTCCACACGCTCTTCCGCTTCCCGAAATTCCGGAACGATCCGATGTCCAAAGAAACTGACGGTAAATAGATCCATGTCGTTCTCGTTGGCATTTTCTGACCAACAGCTCCCTCAAGTAAATATTTCACCTCTTATTATATATAAACATTTATTTGAAATAAATAATCCTCTAATTGGTTTCAATTATATTTTACCTATTCTGTTGGTAGCATAATGTCGGGAGGTGAAGTGATGCAGACAGAGTTTCCGGAACGATATATCACTCTGGGTTTAAAAATCGCCTATTACAGAAAAAAGGCGGGATTGACGCAGGAGGTTCTTGCTGAACGGATCGGAAAAAGTGTTAATTTTGTCGGCCAGGTAGAAGGAACAGGAACAATTCGGGGTGTATCCTTGGAGACCCTGTTCAAAATCGCCCAAGTATTGAAGATTCAGCCCTCCAAACTGTTGGAGGACGACTGATTAGCATTGTAAAAAGAAAGCGAGTGCTGCCACCGGGGATATATCCGGTGACAGCACTCCTCATTTATAACGGTTTAGGCGTTCCTTCTCTCAGAGCTTCCACTGGCCGGACTCTTTACGGCCGGATACGAACGCTTGATACAAGCCCTCCTGGGCCATGAGCTGGCTGTGGGTGCCCCGCTGAACGATCTGTCCGCCGTCCAGCACCAGGATCTGGTCGGCGTTGCGGACCGTCTTCAGCCGGTGAGCGATCATCAGAATGGTCTTATCCCGGGTCAGGGCTTCGATGGCCTTTTGCAGCCGGTCCTCATTCTCCGGGTCTACATTGGCGGTAGCTTCATCCAGAATCACGATGGGAGCATCCTTCAGGATAGCCCGGGCAATGGAGATGCGCTGCTTCTCGCCGCCGGAAAGACTGGAACCGCCCTCACCGATGACGGTGTCATAGCCTTGGGGCAGGGTGAGAATGAAGTCGTGGCAGCAGGCCTTCTTCGCCGCGGCCACCACCTCCTCGTGGGTGGCATTGGGGCATCCAAACTTGATGTTGTTTTCCACCGTGTCAGCAAAGAGATAGACCTTCTGAAATACCATGGAGATTTGATCCATCAGGCCCTCCAGGGTATAGTCCTTCACATTCTGACCGCCCACCAGGACGGCGCCACTCTCCACATCCCAGAACCGGGCGATGAGATTACACAGTGTGGTTTTCCCGGAGCCGCTGGGGCCCACGATGGCGGTGGTGGTTCTGTCCGGGATGGTGAAGGATACATCCCGCAGGATGGGCCGCTGGTCATAAGAGAACGAAACATGGTCGAAGGTAATGCCGTGATCCCTGGGCGTGCCGACCCGACCGGTCTCTGCCAGCTGAGGCATGGCATCCGTCTCATCAGCATGGGCCATACAGCTGCTGACGATACGCAGCAGGGACATACCGCTACCCGCCGAGGAGATCTGAGCAAAGACCAGGAAGGACATGATGACCACCATCAGGGCGTTGGCCAGGATCATGGTCCCGGAGAGATAGAACCATACCGCTGAGAGCATCATGGCCACGCTTCCCAACTGGAGCGCGATCCCCTGCGCCATAATATAAGGGGTGAACATCTTTTCGATGTTCAGGTTGCTGCGGCAATTGTATTCCAGTGCTTCCTGCAAGGTGCGGTCGCCCCGTCCGGTGAGGTTGAAGGACTTCACCACGCTCATGCCCTGCACATATTCCAGCACCGCCTCCACCAACTTGGCCTCGGACTTCTGACGGTGCGGGGCGAGGGCGGCGGATTTTTGCTCCATGGCCGAGGTGATGAACAAATAAACTGCTGTGGCCGCCACCACAATGAGACCGATCCGCCAGTCAAAAATCAGGATCATCACCGTAAAGACCAGAGCGTTGAGCATCCCGCCCAGCATGGTCACCAACACCATGGGGGCCACAGACTCCACATTGTCCAGTACGGTAGTGCAGACCCCGGTAAGCTCTCCCAGGCTGTTGTCGTTGAAGTAGCCCATGGGGACGGATTTCATCCGCTGTCCGATGGTAACGCGTTTATTGGCCGCCATAAAGTATCCGGCGTGGGTCTGCTGGAGCTGGGAGAAATACCTGGTCACAGCGCTGCCCAGAATACTGACTGCCAATAGCCCCAGCGCCTGCCACGCCGTGGCAGGGCCGGTTTTCCCATCCAGCAGAGCCAGGATGGTGTAGTAGATGGCGGCAATCTCAAGCATATGGAACACCGCATTGAAAAAGCAGGCGATCACCGAACGCCGGACGTTGCGCTGTTCCTCACCGGCAAACCGCCAGATGCTTCTGAATGTCTCAATCATACCGTTTCACCCTCCTTTACACCCATGTGAGCCTGCCACAGATCGGCGTACAACGGGCAATGGCGCAACAGTTCTTCATGTCTGCCCTGTGCCTCGATGCTTCCATCCTTCACCACCACGATCTGATCTGCGCCGGTGATGGTGGACAGGCGGTGGGCAATGACGATGACCGTCTTACCCTCCACCAGTTTTGCCACTGCCCGCTGGACCACCGCTTCATTCTCCGGATCAATGTAGGCGGTGGCCTCGTCCAGAATCACCACGGGGGCGTTTTTCAGCATAGCCCGGGCGATGGCGATACGCTGCCGCTCTCCTCCGGAGAGATGGGCGCCTCCGCCGCCCACCCGGGTGTCATAGCCATACTCCAACTGGCGGATGAAGCCGTCGCATCCGGCGGCTTTGGCGACTTGTTCCACTTCTTGATCCGTGGCATTTACCCGGCCCATACGGATATTTTCCCGGATGGTATCGTCAAAGAGGTAATTGTCCTGAGAAACAAAGGCCACCTGGTCATAGAGTTGTTCCAGCGGGATACGGCTTTCCTCCACGCCGCCCAGGGTAATGCGGCCCTCGGTCACATCCCAGAAACCGGCGATGAGCTTGGCAATGGTGGACTTGCCCGAACCGGAGGGACCAACCAAAGCGGTGAGGCTGCCGGCCGGAATGGTGAGGGAGATGTTGTGGAGGATCTCCTTGTCCTGGGCATACCCAAAGGAGACATGATCCAAGGCGATATCCGGTCTTCCCAGCTGTGACGGCTGTGTTCCGTGATCCTGCTCCGGCTTCAGGAGGATCTCGTCCACCGAACCTACGATGGTACCCACCTTGGCAAGATTATCCACAAAGCCCATGGCGGCAATGAGAGGCCCCACTATGCTCATGGACAGGATGATGGTGGTGAGAAATACCTCCGCGGACAAACTGCCGTCCGTGTAGAAGATCCAGCCCACAGGCAGCACCGTGATAAGCGTGGTGGGAGCGATGGCATAGGCCAGCGCCATTCCAAACTGGCATTTCTTCATCCAGTTGTAGTAGTAGGCAGCATTGGCCCGCACCCGGGAGGAGAACTTCTCATAGGAGTTCTTTCCCTGATTGAAGGCCTTGATGACCTCAATGCCGCCGATGTATTCCACAATGGTCTCGTTCATGGCCTGGGTCGTCTCCACCGCACCCTGATAGTCCTTGCCATAGCTGCCCATGATGGCCATCATAAAAGCCATGCCCACAGGAATGGACACCAGACTCAGCAATGCCATGCGCCAGTCCAGCGTAAACAGATACACGAGAACGCATACCGGCGCCAGCAGATTGGAGGTCATCTCCGGCAGCAGGTGGGCCAGTGTCGTCTCCATACTCTCCACCTGATCTACCACGATCTGTTTGAGCCGTCCGCTGGAGGTGTCCAGAATGTCTCCCAAGGGTAAGCGGGGCATTTTGGACAGAACCATCTTCCGGATGTCCCGCAGGATCTGGAAGGCGGCCTTGTGGGAGAGGGAGAGCGCCAGATTGTAAAGCAGAGTTTTGGCCAGATAGCCACCAAGGGCCACCATGCACCACAGAAGATAGAAGTTCCAGTCCCGCTGCCCGGTGAGAAGCGCTACCAGGATACGCCCTGCCGAGAGATACGGCAGCAGACCCAGCAGGACACCCGCCACCGCGCAGAAGATGGCGGCAATCAGGCCACCGTGATGATCCTTGCCCAGCTGCCACAACCGCAGCAGTGGGCTTTGTGTTTGCTGCATAAATAAGCCTCCTTTGGTTAGTTATTGCTAACCTTTGGTTCTATGAAAAGGCCGCCGGAAAAGCGGCCTTTTGCACTACCGGAAGTTTTCAGGATGAAAAATCGTTTCAAATCCTGCCATGTGATAGCGGTTGAGCTGGCGGACATAGTGGAGCGCCCGGGCCTTATCCATGCGGTGCCGCACCGGCTCAAACATTCCGTTGAAGTAGGCGGTGGTAACGATATGGATCAAGTCCTCGGTGACCTGACCGGAGCGGACGCTCTCACAGCCGATGACCTCCATGTATTTGTAGGTGTAACTGACTTCGATCTCCACCAACTCGTCAATATAGTGGGCATATTCCGTCCCGGCGGCCCGGCGGAGCAGCAGTTCAAACTCCGGCAGGTGCTCATAGATGTAGTCAAACAGTCCCTCCTGGGCATGGGCCGTGTAACGCCCCATCTCCTCCTGCTGGGTTGGGCCGTCAAACTGGTGAAAAGACTCCTGAATCTCCAAAAAACGGCGCTTCAGCTCTCCAGCGGCAGGCTCCACCAGGGCCCGGAACAATCCCGCCTTGTCAGTAAAGCGGGTATAGATGGAGCCGGTGCTGGTTCCCGCCGCTTTGGCGATGTCCCGCAGGGAGGCCAGAGCAAAGCCCTTTTCCAAAAATTCCTGACGGGCGCAGCGGAGTACATTTTCATAGACCCCTTCGATCTGCTTTGCCATGGTATCGCCTCACAATTCAAAACAGTGTTTTATAACGATGTTTTGAATATACAACCAAAGAGCGAGTTTGTCAAGAGAGGATTTCCCCTTGACAGGGGCAGAAAGGGATGCTATATTGATAATCAGATTATCGGTAATCAAATTATCATTTGTCGGGAGGGGTGTTATGGCAAGACCGGATACTTCCATCGACCCTCGGATCATGGACAGTGCCAGAGAGGAGTTCCTGGCGCTTGGCTTTGAGAGGGCTTCCCTGAAATCCATCTGCCAGCGAGCGGGTGTGACAACCGGGGCTCTTTATAAGCGTTACGCCGGAAAAGAGGAACTGTTTCGCGCTGTGGTGGCGGATACGGTGGCGGATTTGGATGCTGTTTATGAGGAGCGGACGGCGGTGCCGGCATCCGCCCTCTCCGACGAAGACCTGATCCGGGCGTGGTATATGGATGAGGAATACATGCTGTGGTGGTTCCGCTTTCTCAATGAGCGGCGGGATGGCTTTGTGCTGCTGCTCACCGGAGCGGAGGGCACCGCTTACGCCAACTTCCAGCACGACTGGGTGGAGAAAATGACGGAAGGCACCTGGACCTACTACGCCGAGGCCAGACGCCGGGGCTTGTGTACTGTGGATATGACGCAGGAGGAGCTCCATGTAGTCCTGTCCGCCTTCTGGACCACCATTTACGAGCCCTTTATCCACGCCTTCGCCTGGCCGGAGATCCAGCGCCACTGCACTTTGGTCTGCCGTCTCTTTGACTGGTACGCTGCCCTGGGATTCCCCAAGGGATGAAAAACGCCTCTGCGGAGGCTTTTTTCTCGCTAATAAGTTAGCAATAACTAACTAAAAAGACCTGCTAATAAAAGTCAAGTAGAAATTTCAGATTTTTAGAGAAGCAAAAAAGGCAACACAAAATCAAGCCGCTGAGCGTTTCAAAATTAAAACGGCGGCCAGCCAGATGGTATAACGCTGGGAAATCAGTCGTGTTCCAGAGAATCCAAGTAGGCTTTCACAGAAGCATAGTAAATGCGCAGGAACTTGTTGGCGGAGGCCATCATGTAGACACGGTAGGGCTTGCCCTCAGAGCGTTTCTTGTTCATGAACTGGTAGACCGGCTCATCCATTGGAGCGCATTGCAGGAGAACGCCCATCACCAGAAAAAGCGTTCTGCGCAGCGAGGCAGATCCCCGCTTGGAAATGCTGCGGCTACGAATATCCATTTGGCCGGATTGGTAAGGAGGGGCGTCAATGCCTGCAAAGGCCACCAGCGCTTTCTTGGAATGAAAACGGCGCACATCGCCAATTTCAGCCATGAGTTGGGGGCCGAGCGCGGGGCCAACACCAAACATCTCCATCACCACAGGATACTCCGGCAGAGAAGCCGCCAGAGACTGCATCTCCTGCTTAAGAGCAGCTAACGCGGCGGAAGTTGCCCGGAGTTGAGAAATGGCCTGTTCTACCAAAAGTTTTGCGGTATCCGTTTTGGGCATGACACCGAAGTGTCCACAGGCGGAAGCGTAAATGTCCAGCGCCTTATCTTCGCTGAAATTGTAGCCGTGCTTTTTGCACCATTTCTGGTACTTGGCGGTAAAGGCCTTCTCAGACAGGCCGCAGACGCACTCGCAGTGCCAAAAAGCAGCTACAAAGTCCACCCATTTCTCGCTGCCGTCGGCGCGGGGCGGACTGGTAAACAGGCGGTTTGCGTCCGGGAAAGCGGTGTCCAGGAGGGAAATCAGGTTGTTCTTCAGCATGGTCCGCACTTTGGAATACTGCTGGTACTGCCGGTAGCAAGACTTCAGCATGAGCCGGGTATCTTCCTCCGGGACATATCTCGGTAGCGTGAGCCAGTGGTCAAGGCCGTAGTTGGCCAGCTTCACGGCATCCTTCTTGTCAGTCTTGGCCCGTCTTAAACTGTTGTTCCCATAGTCATGCACCAGCATTGCATTGACTACGGAGACATAAAGCCCCGCGTCGTGGAGCAGCCAGGCCACCGGCGCGTGGTAATTGCCCGTGGACTCCATCACCACACGGGTCTCACCGTCCAGACTTTTGAGCAGCCTTGCCAGCTTACTCAGTTCGCTGTCGGTGTGAAGTACCTCAAAGGGTGAGACTACCACCTCTCCGAAGGGCCGCATGACGGCGATCATGCTTTTTCCTTTGGAAATATCGATGCCAACGCAGTTCATCCACATTCCTCCAATACAACGAATCTGCAACCGGAATCCATCTTTTCTCGCTGCCGATTCAATCTATTGGGTGACACGAACTCTCCGGCATCCGGTGGCTCAACCTGCTCAAATCGAACGCTGCAACAAGAGGATGGCTGACAGTCTTTCTAACGGACATAGAAGCCCAAGGAGTGAATGGTCAGCCAGTTGCTCCTCTTATTGTAGCTTAGGCACGAGATGGAGGGGAAACCGGACTGGCTGCCCGGCTTCCTTGTCCAAATTTATTGTAATAGGAGTGATACTGTGTTTCAAAAAGTCCTGCGCTACACTGGACGCCACCGGAAGACGACTTATGCCTCCATTCTGGTACTGGTGGCCGGCGTGGCCATGAGCGTGCTGCCCTATTTCTTCCTCTACCGCCTGCTGAGACCCCTGCTGACTGGGGGCAGTCTCACATTGGAGGAAACCCTGTTCAACGCCGGGGCCATGGCTCTGTGCATGGTCCTCTACGGCCTTCTCTATGTGGAGGGGCTGGCACTGTCCCACCGTTCCGCCTATCATACTTTGGAAAACCTCCGGCTCCATCTCCAGAGCAAGCTGGAAAAGCAGCCCCTGGGCGCGATCCAGGAGAAGGGCGTTGGCGTCTGGAAGAAGATGTTCATTGACGACATCGAGAGCATGGAACTTCTGCTGGCCCACGCCCTGCCGGAAGGGTTGTCCAATCTGGCGGTGCCGGTGGTGGTATTTGCGGCCATGTTCCTCACGGACTGGAAGCTGGGTCTGCTTTCCCTCTGCTCCCTTCCGCTGGGCGTACTGGCCATGGGCATGATGTACCGCTCCGGCATGAGCAAGATGGGAGACTACTACGCCGCCGGGCAGAAAATGAACAACACCATCGTGGAGTACATCAACGGCATGGAGGTAGTGAAGGTCTTCAACCGGGACGGAGAGTCCTATCACCGCTTTGAGACCGATGTAAAAAACTACCGTGATTTTACTCTGGATTGGTTCCGGGCCTGCTGGCTGTGGATGGCCCTCTACACCAGCATTTTGCCCTGCGTGGCGCTGGTGCTGCTGCCAGCCGGCGGCTATCTGGTACTCACCGGCGCCTCTACCTTGCCGGATTACGCGCTGGTATTGTGTATGTCTTTTTCCGTGGGACCGCCTCTGATCCGAGCCATGAACTTTATGTCGGTGCTGCCCCAGCTGAGCTACAAGATTGACCAAATGGAATCTCTGTTCAATATTCCGCCCCTGAAAGAAGGAAAAACGGATTTCAACGGAAACGATTTGCAGATCCGCTTTGAGAATGTGCGGTTTTCTTATGAAAAGGACGAAGTCCTCCACGGCATCTCCTTCTCTGTCCCACAGGGGAGCCTCACTGCTTTGGTGGGAGAATCCGGCAGCGGGAAGTCGACCCTTGCCAAGCTGCTGGTCCACTTTTACGATGTGACGGACGGACGCATCACGCTGGGGGGGCAAGACCTGCGAGAGATGTCCCTCGCCTCTCTGAATGAGCAGATCTCCTTCGTCGCGCAGGAGCAGTTCCTGTTCAACACCAGCCTGTTGGAGAACATCCGGCTGGGAAGACCCGGCGCCACCGACGAGGAGGTGCTGGCGGCGGCGGAACGGGCTCAATGCGGAGAGTTTCTGAAACGGCTGGAAAAAGGAATCTATACCATGGCCGGCGATGGCGGCAAAGGGCTTTCCGGCGGGGAGCGGCAGCGGATCGCCCTGGCCCGGGCGATTTTGAAGGACGCTCCCATCGTGGTGCTGGATGAGGCCACCGCTTTTTTGGACCCGGAGAATGAGGAGAAAATGAACGCCGCCATTGCCGAGGTGATCCGGGGCAAGACGGTCATCGTCATCGCCCACCGGCTTCAGTCCATTGCAGGTGCCGATCAGATCGTGGTGCTGGATCAGGGCAATGTGGCAGGGATTGGCCGCCACGATACATTGCGAAAGACTTGCCCCGCCTATGAAAAACTGTGGCGGGCTGCCGAGGGAGCCGCTGCCTGGCGTGTCTCTGCGGAGAAAGGAGGCGACGAGGCATGATCGCGCTGATGAAACGAATCCTGTCCGTATCCGGCCCCTATCAGGGGCGGATCAAGCTGGCCTTTGTCTTTGCGTTCCTGAAGGCCATGCTGTCCAAGGCCCCCATCGGTCTGTCCTTCTTGGCCCTGAGCGCTTTTCTCCAGGGAACCATGACGGCACGGCTGTGCCTGTGGCTGGCGGTGGGCACGGTGGGCTGCGTTCTGCTGGAGTGCCTGTGCCAGAACATCGCCGACCGGCTCCAGGCCGCGGCGGGCTATATGGTATTCGCCGATCTGCGCATGGAGCTGGGACGGCATCTGCGCCGCCTGCCCATGGGCTATTTCACAGAGGGCAACATCGGCAAAATCAGTTCCGTTCTGTCCACCGACATGGTGTTCATTGAGGAGAACTGTATGCACGACATTGCCAACATGATGAGCTATACCTTTGCCCAAGCCATTCTTGTGCTGTGGCTGGCCTTCCTGAATCCCTGGCTGGGACTGGCCGCCTTGGTGGTGGTAGGGATCATTTGGCAGCTGGGCCGCGCTTCCCTGGGGAGCACCCTGGCTCACTCTGATGTCCGACAGGAGCAGAGCGAGGCTCTCACACGGGCAGTGCTGGACTATGTGGAGGGCATTGGTATTGCCAAGACCTTCAACCTGCTGGGAGAGCGTTCCGAGCAACTCACCGAAAATTTCGCCCGGAGCCGCAAGGTCAGCATCGAGTTCGAGGAGAGCCAGGCTCCCTGGATGCGGGCCCTCTATCTGGTGTGCGGTCTGGGCTCGGTGCTGATAATCCCCCTGTCACTCTGGCTCTATGGCCGTGGGCAGCTCTCCATCACCTTCCTGCTGGGTGTCTTGCTCTTCGTCTTTGACCTCTTCGGCCCCATTAAGGCACTCTACAGCCAAGCCACCCGCCTGACGGTGATGAACGCCTGCATGGACCGGATCGAGGCGGTACTGGCCCAGCCAGAACTACCCGACCGGGGCCGGGAGACCTTACCCAAAGCCGGCGGTGCCCCGGAGGTGGAGTTCCGAAATGTCACCTTCGCCTACGGGGAGAAAGAGGTACTGCATGATGTCTCTTTCACACTGGAGAAAAACCGGATGCTGGCCCTGGTGGGGCCCTCTGGCGGCGGTAAAAGTACGGTAGCCAACCTGCTCTCCCGGTTTTGGGATGTCAAACAGGGCCAAATCTTAGTGCGGGGCAGGGATATCCGCGATATTCCTCTTTCTGATCTGATGGATCAGATCTCTATGGTGTTCCAGCGGGTCTACTTATTCCAGGATACCGTCTATAACAACATCGCCATGGGGCGGACGGACGCCACACGGGAGGAGGTTTATGAGGCGGCCAGAAAAGCCCGATGCTATGACTTCATCATGGAGCTGCCCGACGGCTTTGACACGGTCATCGGCGAAGGTGGAGCCAGCCTATCCGGCGGAGAGCGGCAGCGGATCTCCATTGCCCGCTGCATTCTGAAGGATGCTCCCATCGTCATTCTGGATGAGGCTACCGCCAGCGTGGATGCCGACAACGAGAGCTACATCCAGGAGGCCATCACCCAACTGTGCCGGGGCAAGACCCTGCTGGTCATTGCCCACAGGCTGAATACCATCCGCCACGCCGATGAGATCCTGGTCATTGACCAGGGACGCATCGTTCAGGCCGGCGCCCACGACACACTTATGGAGGAGGAGGGCATTTATCGCCGCTTCATCACCGCCCGCTCCAATCCCACCAGTTGGTGCCGGTAAAGGCAGAGGCGCAAAAGAAAAGAATGACCGGGTTGCGTGTCCCGGTCATTCTTCGTTCCAGCTTCTTCCCTTGATTGATCCCGGGGGGCATACAAATCCAATATAGTGGCATCTTGCAATTTCATGCGACAAAGAGTATGATGTAGTTAGCATGAACTAACCATCATTGAGGTGACCATACTGTATGGATGACAACAAGCAGTTTTGGGAGCGGTTTTCACGGCATTACGCCGGCTTCATGCGCCGCTCTCAGACAACCTATCAGCAGATATGCAAAGCAATGCGGCCTTTTCTGAAACGGGACATGGATGTGCTGGAGTTGGCCTGCGGAACAGGCCAGCTGTCCGTGCCGCTGTCTCCATGTGTCCGGAGCTGGGAGGCAACCGACTTTTCAGCTGAAATGATCCATCAGGCCAAAAAGCAGGTGCATTCGTCCCGGCTCCATTTCTCCGTCCAGGACGCTACCAAGCTGCCCTACGGCCCGGAGAGCTTCGATGCAGTCGTGATCTCCAACGCCCTCCATGTCATGCCTCACCCGGAAAAAGCTCTGGCGGAAGCCTGGCGGGTTCTGAAGCCGGGGGGATGGCTGTTCGCCCCCACCTTTGTCTGGGGCAAAAGCCGAAGCGCCAGACTCCGGCTCTGGTTCATGGGGCTTTCAGGCTTTCGGGTGTATCATGTCTGGACTGCCGGGGAGCTGATGGCATACCTGTCCGAGCGCGGCTATTCCATCGTTCGCCATCCACTTCTTGGAAGTTCGTTGGCGCCGCTGTGCTGTCTGATGGCCAGGAAGATCCCCGATGAACGGAGCGCGGCACGGCAGACCACCTTCCGGTCCGCGCAGTTCGATGATCCAAAAGTCAAGAAGGAGTGAGAGAACATGTGGAAGTACACAGTGGAAGTCAATGGAATGATGTGCGGGATGTGCGAGGCCCATGTCAATGACGCTGTGCGCAAAGCCTGCCCGGTCAAAAAGGTGAGTTCTTCCCGGAGCAAAAACCAGACCGTGATCCTCTCTGAAACAGAGCTGGACACGGAGGTGCTCATGAACGCCATTCGCGGCACGGGGTATGAGGTCGGAGCGATCCAGAAAGAGCCGTATAAAAAAAGAGGACTATTCGGTTGAGTTCATTGGCGGCAGCGGTCAGAAAAGAGGCGTGAATATGAACACGGCAATGCAGTCGTTTGGATATGGATTAGCGGCTCTGCTGTTTTGCATCGCTATTCTTGGCGTGTGCCATAATATCAAAAAAGCCGCCCGAAAGGTTTTGAAAAGCCAGCAGACACATAAGGATGAGCTGCCGTAAGCGTTTGGAGCTATGGAGCAGGTACGCTTGGCGGTGAACTTACACAGCAGGTCGCTCCTGATTTAAAAGCGCAGATCACATAAAAATGAGGTGGAGGCCATATCAAGGCTCCACCTCATTTGATATCCCGTGCCAAATGGCAGGTATTCACTTATCGCGTTGCCGCTCGATAGCAAAGTCCGCCAAATTTGCATAGCCTCATTGCCCGTGCGCATCTTCCCGCATTTTCGTTACCTGCTCCAAGTGCGCCTGCACAGCCGCAAAGGATTTTTCGCTGATCACATGCTCGATTCGGCAGGCATCTTCGGTCGCAGTCTCTTCGTCCACGCCTAATTCCATCAGCATCTGGCTCAACACCGTGTGGCGGGTGTACATCGTCTTAGCAATGGCAAGCCCGGTCTCCGTCAGGGTGATCGCACCGTCAGCATCCACATTCACATATCCGTCCTTTTTCAGAATGGACATGGCTCTGCTGACGCTGGGCTTGGTAAAGCCCAACTGCGCTCCCACATCGATAGCTCGAACGAAGGTGCTGTTCTGTGAAAGAATATAGATGGTTTCCAGATACATCTGGCCAGACTCGTGAATCGCCATAGGAACCTCCAAAAAACGGGCGTTTTGCTTATTATAACACAGGCGTCCGACAAGCGCCATTTTTTCTGTCAACAAAATCCATCCGTCCTCTTGACAAGCGGATTCATTCTATATATAATTTCTTTAGTTAGCTGCCGCTAACCAAAAGGCGTCAGCTATATTTTTGGCACATCGGTTAGCTGTCGCTAACAATATTTGCTTTCAGTTTTTCCATTTCTCCGTACAGTCTTCGTGTGGACATGATTTTGTGAGGAAAACGCCTATGTCAGAGGATCTGCTGATTCGCCATTGTTCTCCCACCCTGGCCGGGATCAAGACGGGAAACCTCTTTTCCTGCGCCTGCCCCAGCCGGAAGGATCTGACGCGAGACTTGTGCCGGCTGAACAAGAAACTGGTGCCCAAGGGCATTCGCATCCTGCCGCTCCGGGTTTGCAAAGGCCGCGCTTTGATTTACGCCTACCGGCCCCATGCGCTGGAGAGCGATCTGACCGATCACCGCGCCAGAGCCTTGCTTCTCAAATACGGCTATGTGCCGGAAAATCTCAATGGCTGTGTGGTCCACCTGATCCACCGGCTCCGGAGCGAGGGGGAATTTCCCCATGAGATCGGACTGTTTTTGAGCTATCCGCCGGAGGATGTGCTGGGCTTTATCTGCAATCGGGCGTGCAATCACAAGTGCGTGGGCTGCTGGAAGGTCTACGGCGACGAGCAGGCCGCCAGAAGCATCTTTGAAAAATACGAGATGTGCAGCAAAATCTACTCCCGGCAGTGGCAGCAAGGGAAATCCATCGAGCAGCTCACCGTGGCTGGTTGATGTTTCTACCATAACAAATCCAGAAAGAAAGGTCGTTGAGTCTTATGAGTAAAGTTGCAGTTGTGTATTGGAGCGGCACGGGAAACACCGAGGCCATGGCCATGGCGGTAGCCGAAGGCGCCAAAGGCAAGGGCGCCGAGGTATCTGTGATCACCGCCGCAGAGTTCTCACCGGAGCAGGTCGGCGAGTATTCCGCCATCGCTTTCGGCTGCCCCTCCATGGGGTCGGAGCAGCTGGAGGAGAGCGAGTTCGAGCCTATGTTCACCGCCTGTGAGGGCAGGCTGAGCGGGAAGAATATTGCTCTGTTCGGCTCCTACGGCTGGGGGGACGGCGAATGGATGCGCAGCTGGGAGTCCCGCTGCAACGACGACGGCGCCAATCTGGCCTGTGAGAGCGTGATCTGCAACGAGGCTCCGGACGATGACGCTCTGGCAGCCTGCCGCGAGCTGGGCGCATCTCTGGCCTGACAAAAACACCGCAGAAGGCAGGAGGATCTCGTCTCCTGCCTTCTCTCTGTATCCCCAGCCAGCATAGGCGAAACCAATTTCGAACTCAGAGAAACAGGTCGTGAGAAATCATGCTGAAAGAATACTTATTGAGGCAGGGCTCCGGCACGGGCCGCTGGAGCCACGGTATGCCGGGGGTGCAGATCTGCCGCTTTTCCCTGCCGGAGCCGGTGCAGGAGCCCTTGCGGCCCATCCCGGTGTGCGGCGCACCGCTCCAGTTTGAGGTGCTGTTCTGTTTGACCGGCCGCCTTGCCGTCCGGCCATTACAGGGGACTTCCTACACGGTGGAGGCTCCGGCCATTTTCCTCCTCTCCGACAGCTCCGCTCTCCGCTCGTGTCAGTATAGCGGAAATCTGGGCGGCATTTTGATCGCCGTAGACGCCAAAGCCGCAAAAGAAAGCCTTGTGACGGTCTGCTCCACCCTGGGGATGAGGTTGGACACCAGGATCGTCAAGGAGAAGATGACGGCGAGGAACGGCTGCATGGCCCTGTGCGGCACACCTTGGACGCATTCATTTTTTGAAACGGTTCGCTATCTGTCTGAGCAGGAGCAGGAACGCTACTGTGTTTTCAAGTCGGTGGAACTGCTGTATCTGCTCTGCACCGAGGTATCTGAATCGGATGAATCTTTCTCCGGCTTAGGCTGCCCAGTATCCCACAGTCTGTTGGAAGTCAAGGCATACATCCAGACGCATCTGTCTGATAAGCTCACCATTGCGTTCCTCTGCAAACAGTTTTCCCTTTCCCCCACCTTCTTGAAAGAAGGGTTCCGCCGCGCCTATGGCATGCCGATTCACAGCTTTTTGGTTCAACAGCGCCTCCGTCGGGCACAGGAGCTGATCTGCACCACCCGGATGCCCATTCAGCAAATTGCGCAGGCTGTAGGGTATGAAGGTATGAGCCAGTTCAACACAGCGTTCAAGCGGGAGTATGGCATGACTCCCGGCCAGTACAGAAAAATGTCGGAAACCGCAACTCTGCGTCCGTTTTGACAGCGACAAACACCCACGGTTTCTGCTACAATAATCAAACATTCCAAAGCATTCAAAGGAGTGACAGCGATGAAACAGCATCGTTTTTGGGCGTGGGGCGCTGTGATCTGCATGATTATGGTCATGGTCACCGGCTACAAACGGAAATAAGGGAAAGGAAGGATCACAATGAGCGTTTATACGAAACTTGCCTGCTTTGCGGGTGGTGCGTTGTTTGGTTCTTTTGGCATCAAGCTGCTGTCCAGCAAGGACGCCAAGAAAGCCTATGTCCATGTCACGGCCGCCGGTCTGCGGATGAAGGACTCGGTCATGGGGACTGTGACCACGGTGCAGGAAAACGCCGCGGACATTCTGGCCTCCGCCAAGGAGCTGAATGAGGACCGGGCTGCGAAGGAAGCGGAGGAAGCCGCCGCTGCCAATCTGGAGAGCGAAGAAGCCTGATTGACCCAGAGGGAGCCGCCAGCGGCTCCCTCTTTTCGTGAAGGAGGAACCTATGAACGCAACCATATTGCACGAGAGCCGGGGGCGCATCCGGTTCCGGCTGCGCCAGAAACAGATGACGCTCGCTCAAGCGGATCTGCTGGAAGCCTGGCTCCAAGGAAAATCCTGGACACGCCAGGTCACCGTCCATGAACGCACCTGCTGCGTCATCCTGTACTACGATGGGACTCGCCAAGCCGTGCTGAACGAAATTCGGCATTTTTCCTGGCAGGAGGCGGAGCGGACCACCGCGCTGCCCGCCCACAGCAGCCGGGCGCTGAACCGGGAATTTGAGGAGAAGCTGGTGGCAAAGGTGGTGTGCAAGGCCGCCTGCACCCTGTTTCTCCCGCCTCCGCTGCGCCTTGCCCGCATACTCTGGCACATGGTCCCCTTTGTGCGGCGGGGCCTGGGCTGCCTGCTGCGCCGCCGCGTCAAGGTGGAGCTGCTGGACGCCCTGTCCATTTCCATCTCGGCGTTCCGGGGCGACTTTGATACCGCCGGCACCGTCATGTTCCTGCTGGAGGTGGGCGAGCTGCTGGAGGAGTGGACAAGGAAGAAATCTGTGGCGGATCTGGCCCGGTGCATGTCGCTGAATGTGGACCGGGTCTGGCTGCGCACAGCCCAAGGCGAAGTGCTGGTTCCTGTGTCCCAGATCCAGCCGGGGGATGCAGTAGTCGTCCGCGCCGGCGGCATCATCCCCGTGGATGGTCTGGTGCTGGAGGGGGAGGTCACCGTCAATCAGGCGTCCCTCACCGGAGAGTCCATCCCGGTACCCAAGCGCCCCGGCGGCGCGGTTTATGCCGGCACCGTGGTAGAGGAGGGCGAATGTGTGCTGGAGGTAAAGCAAGCCTCCGGCCAGAGCCGCTATGACCAGATCGTCCACATGATCGAGCAGTCGGAGCAGATGAAGTCGGAGGCCGAGAGCAAGGCCGCCAATCTGGCGGACAAGCTGGTGCCCTATACCTTTATAGGGAGTCTGATGAGCTTCGTCCTTACCCGGAATGTGACACGGGCTCTGTCGGTGCTGATGGTGGACTTCTCCTGCGCCCTGAAGCTGGCCATGCCCCTGGCCGTTCTCTCCGCCATGCGGGAGGCGGGACGCGCCCACATCACCGTCAAGGGCGGCAAGTTCCTGGAGGCGGTGGCTGCCGCCGACACCATCGTTTTCGACAAGACCGGCACCCTGACTCATGCCTGCCCCCGGGTGGCTCAGGTGGTATCTTTCGGCACCAAGGAGGAAGCCGAAATGCTGCGGCTGGCCGCCTGCCTGGAGGAACACTTTCCCCATTCCATGGCCAACGCCGTGGTGGAGGAGGCGAAGCGCCGGGGCCTGCGTCACGAGGAGTACCACTCCAAGGTGGAATATCTGGTGGCCCACGGCATCGCCAGCACCGTCGATGGGGAGCGGGTCCTCATCGGCAGCGCCCACTTTGTCTTTGAGGATGAGGGCTGCGTCATTCCGGAAGGCGAACAGGAGCGCTTTGACGCCCTGCCGCCGGAGTATTCTCACCTGTACCTTGCCGTAGGCGGACAGCTGGCCGCCGTGATCTGCATCTCCGACCCGCTGCGGGAGGAGGCGGAGGAAGTCCTCTCTGCCCTCCGCACTTTGGGGATTACCAGCACCGTTATGCTCACCGGAGACAGTTACCGCACCGCCGCAGCCATTGCCGCCCAGGTGGGAGTGGATGACTTCCGCGCCGGAGTCCTTCCGGCGGACAAGGCGGAGTATGTGGCACGGCTCCGTCGGGAGGGGCATACTGTCCTGATGGTAGGCGACGGCATCAACGACTCGCCGGCCTTGTCCGAGGCGGACGCGGGCATCGCCATCAGCGACGGCGCCGCCATCGCCCGGGAGATCGCGGACATCACCATCGCTGCCGACAGCCTCTGGGAACTGGTGGAGCTGCGCCGGATCGCCATGGCTCTGATGGCGCGCATCCACTCCAATTATCGTTTTGTCATCGGCTTCAACGGCGCCCTGATCGCTCTCGGTGTGGCAGGAGTCCTGCCACCAGCCACCTCCGCCACGCTGCACAATCTTTCCACCCTGGGCGTCAGCTTACGGAGTATGAGTGCATTACCACTTAGCAAAAAGAATACACCATGACGAATAAGGAGAGGCAATCTACAGAGATCGCCTCTCCTTATTTTACTTCTTTCTAAATAGGTAATTATTTGCCTGATACATGCCTCTATATACCCAACGCCTGTGCATGGAAAAAACCGTGCTGCTTGTCACGAATGATCCCACAGAGCTGGATATGCTGGGTGTGCCGAATTGCTGACAGGACTGGAATAAAAAACGGGCTTCACAGATGTCAAAATGCTTCTATGGAGTCCGTTCTTTTTCTGTCAGCAGGACGGGGTCTTCACGACCACCAGGTACATCTTGAACGCTGTCACGCCCTGTACTGCGTGAGGGATGCCGGCAGGCATGATAATGGCTTCTCCTGCGTTTAGGGTGTGGGGAACGCCGTCAATGGTAATTTGTGCCGTTCCTTCCAAAATAGTCGCCATAGCGTCTCCGGGAGCAGCGTGGGTGCTAATGGCCTCACCCGCATCAAAGGCAAACAGGGTGATCCCCGCACCGGGCTGTTGGGCCAGGGTCAGGCTGACAACCTTACCCCCTTCATATTCCACTTGCCCCTTCAAGGCAAAGGGCTGCGCATGAGGGACATTCTTAATCAGAGTTTCCATGAGTTATTCCTCCTAAATCATTATGAAAGCGTGATCTGCAGCAGCTTGCAGCCATCCGGAGCAACTACTGCGTGGGGGGTATGGGCGGGAACTGCCAGGCAATCGCCCGTTTGAAGACAGCGGCTGTCCTCCCCCACAGAGACATAAAGCGCCCCCTCCAGAATGTAGTAGAGGGTATCGCCAAAATAGCATTCCTCACTGATACTCTCTCCGTCGCCGAAGGCCAAAAGAGTCATTTGGCAGTGTTCCTGCCGGCTCATAGCCATACTGACCACGCGGCCAGGTTGAATCTGAATCAGCTGGGTGAGCTGCTGGGGCTGCTGTGTGGGCAGGTTGCGTAAAAAGTCCATTGCTCATACCTCCATGGGTCGTTTTATCCTTATGATACCCCAGGAAACGGGATCATTCCATTGCCACAGCAACAACGATCAGGCTGTGATGCGACCAATAATTTCCCGCCGGATCTCCGTCAGTTCCGGCGCCGAGGCATCCCGGCCTTCCCGGCCAGGCAGGGTGATCCATGTTTGAATGGTGGTTGGCCTGGGTGTCAGGACAGCAATTCGGGTGGCCACGGTCAACGCCTCATCAATTTCGTGGGTGACAAACAGAACGCCCGGCTTTTTGATCTTCCAGATCTCCAGAAGCATATTCACCATCTCCATGCGAATGCCGTAGTCCAGTCCCTGAAAGGGCTCATCCATCAGGAAGAACTCTCCGCCGAAATGGAAGGCCCGTGCCAGCGCACATCGACGGGCCATGCCCCCGGAGAGCTGCGTAGGATAGTATCCCTCAAAGCCTTTCAGCCCTACATCCGAAATGAGGGTACGCACAGCCTCCGGCTCAGCATCCTCACGAACCAGACGGATGTTTTCTTCCACCGTTCGCCACGGCAGAAGGCGGGGACTTTGAAACATATAGCTCAGCCGAGTATCGGTTGCCTTGATGGTACCCGTGTCAGGTGTTGCCAGGCCTGAAATCAGGTTAAGAAGCGTGGTCTTTCCGCAGCCGGAGGGACCGATCAGAGCCACGATCTCCCCCGGAGAAAGGGTCAAAGACAAGTCAGACAGGACAGGTAATCCGTCATAGGACTTGGTGATTCCGCTCAGTTTCAGCATGTCACACCTTCTTTCCCACAAAAAGCCATCCTCAGCAATCTTTGTGTGAGATAGCATCCCAATACCAGCAGCAGCGACCAGGCAATGATGGCATCGGGCTCGATGTTGAGCCGGGCCGTGGTGATGGCTCCTCCGATTCCGCTGTTTGTAGTAAGAACCTCTCCCATAACTGCCAGCTTCCATCCGCCTCCGATCACGATTTCCAGCGCTGAGCGGAAATAAGGGCGGATAGAAGGAAGGGTTACATGGCGCAGCATCTTCCAGCGGGAAAATTGGTAAAGGCGCGCCATCTCCAACAGCTGTGGATCTACGCTGCGGACGCCGTGACTGAGGTTGATGACCACAGTTGGAACTGTGGCTGTGGCCACGATGAAGACGCAAGGCTTTCCGTTAAATCCAAACCACACCAGTGCCAGAACCACCCAGCATACGGGCGGAATGGCCTGGAGCACATGGATCAGTGGAGTTCCCACATCCTCTATCTTGGGACACAGGCCAAACAACAGCCCCAGAACAGCGCCAACGCCCACACCGATGGCCAGGCCGGCAATCAGCCTCAGGATCGTTGTTCCTATGGTGGCTCCGAAATCCGACTGCGTCATCAACCGAAACAATGTAGAAAGAACTTGGGCAATGGGGGGCACCACCAGCGGCGGGAAAAAGAGAGATGCCAGCTGCCAGGCTCCCAGCAGCAGGCACACTCCCGAGGCACGGCGGAACCACAGTCCCGCCTTACCCTGCATAGAACAGCCCCTCATCGGGCAGCTTTCCACCGATCATAGAGGGCTCAAAGTTGTAAAGAAGGTTATAAAAGGTATCCAGTTCCTCTTTGGCGTCCTGGGCACTCTTAAAAGTCAAGCCCATATTGGGAATCGCTGCCTCCACAATTGCGGCTTTCATGCCCAGATACTCCTCAGCCAGCGCAGCAGCCTCAGCCGGGTGATCCAACACCCACTGCACGCTCTCCTCATAGGCGGCCTGGAACTGGGCGGCCAGCTCAGGGTTCTCGTCCAGGAATGTCTGCGTGGTGCCGAAGCCCGCGTTGGGGATCATGGTATCGGTGCCGGTGGATCGCTGCCACTCGGTTTCAAAGCTGAGTGCCCGGCGCACATTCTCATTCTGTACCATGGCGGAAGTAACCTGGGGCTCGATCAAGGTGGCGTATTCCGCCTCCCCGGAGGCCAAAAGGGCGGCTACTTCTGCAGTACTGGCGTAGACCACCTGGACATTTTCACCCACCGTCAGGCCGGCCTCACTCATAAAATACTGGGTGAGCGCATCTGGAGGAGAGGACTGAAGCGGAATATATACCGTCTTGCCCTCCAGGTCGCTCCAGGTTGTGAAATTCGGATCGGTGGTCATAAAGTACGTAACGCCCCAGGTGTTCACATTCATCAGACGTACATCAAGTCCCTTATTATAGAGGGTGGATATCACGGTCAGGGGAAATGCGTACAGGTCATGTTCTCCGCCCTGGACCATAGCCAGAAGTTCTTCCGGGGCATTCCACACATTCAGGTCAATTGTCACATTCTCCCCCAGCAGCTGCTCCTCCATCATGTGAAGAACCGGCAGAGCAGGCGGGGCAGTGGGCACGCCTACAGAGATGGTAATCGGTTCGGCGGCCTGGCTGGATTCCTCTGCTGTGTCGTTTTGGTTGGTGCTGTCCGCAGGCGCATTGCCCCCGGCACAGCCGGCCAGGGCAAAGAGCATCATAGCAGAAGCCAGGATGGAAGCAAGAGTGCGTTTCATTTGAGATCCTCCAATCTGAATCAATATAATCCTGCTTGTGGTTAGACATAGCTAACCACAAGCAGGATTATTACATAAAACAACAGGACCGTCCGTTGCTATGGCAACGGATAGCCCTGATTTTTCTGTCTATGCGGTTAAAAACTTACTGTCCAAAATTTGAATAACCTGTCCCTGATAAGTAAGAATACCCTCTTTCTGCATTCGGCCCAGTTCTCGGGAAAGGGCGCTGCGATCTACACACAGATAGTCCGCCATCTCTCCACGTCCCATCTCCAAGCGTATCTCACCATTGGAGGCAACTGGAAAACCTTGAAGATAGACCTTAATCCGATTGCGAAGCCGGTTCTGTGCCAAAATACGCATTTTCTGGTTGAGGAATAAAGCTCCTCTTCCCATTTCCTGCAACAAATTGGCGGTTACCCGCATCCGGTATGGACACCCGTTCTCTTGCTGCAGCAACAAAGGGTCAAAGTCCAGATAGAGCACCTCTGTATCGTTAAGGGCATCAATTTGAATGGGGCTGTCTTGGGACATGGAGCAGACCAATGTCTCCCCAAACACGCGCCCCCTACTCAGGCGATCAATGGTTAGTAGATTTCCGTCCTCGCTGTAAAGTGAGATCCTTAAGGTGCCAGACATAACAACACCGGGGCGCTTTTGGCAATCACCGATCCGCAGCAGAATTGTGTCCTTTGGAATTGCCCGCACTTCTCCATGCAGGCAGTTAAGAACATTCTGATACTTTTCTTCCGGAATACCGTCGAACAGCTGGCAACGGCGCATCGCCGCAAAAATCGAACCCATGAGATCCCTCCGTGTTGCTGTGGCAACCGACAAAAACAAAAAGCTTCTTTATAGTTAGCAATAACTAACCATTATTATACTGCTTAGACAATGAAATGTCAATGTAAGGAGGCTGTCTATGAATGGGATCGGTTTAGATTGCGGAACTGCTACTGTCAAACTGGCTATGATCTCACAGGAGAGGGAGCTTTTGTGGTTCAAATCCTCCGCGCATCATGGTGCTGCAGTTCAAACAGTTCGGGCACTTCTCGGCGAACTACTGCAGGCGGATAGCAATGCTTGCGGCTATCCGGTAATGCTTACCGGAAGCATAGGAAATCGACTTTTAGATGTCTGTCCCGGACTTTTAACTCTGGGCGATATTCCCGCCATCCATCGCGGCATCCATCTGCTGGCGCCGGAAGCGAAATCTGTCATTGAAATTGGAAGTCAGAGCGCCCGTTTCCTCACCGCTCTGGATTGTGGCACTCCGCCCAGATTTGCAGTGAATGAACACTGTGCCGGGGGCACTGGTTCCTTTTTTGAAGACCAAATGTCCCGGCTGGGCCTGCGGATCGAAGACTATTCCGAACTGGTAGCAAAGGCTCGCTCCATTCCCCGCCTCTCTGGCCGATGTGCTGTCTTTGCCAAAACGGATATCATTCACCGACAGCAGGAGGGAGTGCCTACTCCTGACATTCTGCTGGGGCTCTGCTACGCAATGGTCCGCAACTATAAAGCAGTCATTGTGCGGGGACTTTCTGTGGAGAAGCCTGTGGCTTTATGCGGCGGAGTTGGCTACAATGCGGGGGTTCTTCGGGCTATTCGGGATGTTTTTGGTCTCACGGAAGAAGAATTGATTTTACCGAAGAATTTCCTCTACGCCGGCGCCGCCGGGGCTGCGCTGGCTGCTCAGGAGGCAGGCACCTGTTCCATGGGAGAACTACTGGCCTCTCTGTGTGGGCAGGATTCAAACACGGAAGACCGGCTGCACCGTCGTCAGCCACTGGGGCCTGATCCCAAGGTTTTTGTATCTGATCCGCCTGTTTCCGGCCATATCCCACCACAGGGCTGCGCTTTGGGCATTGATGTAGGTTCTACCAGCACAGACCTGGTTCTCACGGATCCATTCGGAGAACTGGTGGACTTCCAGTATCTTCGCACCGCCGGAGACCCGGAGGCTGCGGTGCGAAAGGGCCTGGAGAATATCCGCTCCCGTTTTGGGCGGATTCCCCTTCTGGCAGTTGGCGTCACTGGCTCCGGACGAGAGCGGATCGGCCGGCTCATCGGTGCGGATGCCGTGCGAGATGAGATTACAGCCCAGGCAAGAGCTGCCATCCAATGTATGCCCAAAGCAGATACCGTCTTTGAGATCGGCGGTCAAGATTCTAAATACATCTCCCTTCAGAATGGGCAGGTTGCAGACTTTCAAATGAACAAAATCTGTGCTGCCGGAACCGGCTCCTTTGTGGAGGAGCAGGCCGCACGCATGAACATCCCTTTGAAGGACTTCGGCCGCCTGGCTCTTACTGCAAAGGCCCCTGTGGAATTGGGAGAGCGATGCACCGTGTTTATCGAGACGGCTATCCAATCTGCCCAGGCACAGGGAGCCACCCAGGCAGAGGTCGCAGCCGGTTTGTGCCAGTCCATTGTCCGAAATTATCTCCACAAAGTAGTTGGGAGCAAGCCAGTAGGACACCATATTGTGCTCCAGGGCGGTGTGGCCTATAACCCCGGCATCGTGGCCGCTTTCCGCCAGGAATTTGGAGATCGGCTCACAGTCTCTCCCTGCTTCTCCATCAGTGGAGCACACGGCGCCGCCCTGCTGGCACTGGAATCCAAGAAAGGCCCTACCCGCTTCCATGGGTTCGACAGGCAGCCGGAAGCGGAGGTCGCCCTGTCCGCGGAGATTCAACGCAACATCGCCTTTTACCAGCGTGGCCCACGGTTGCTGTTGGAAGGTTATGATCCAACACCTGTCCCCGGAAGGAAAACGGTGGGTGTACCTTTTGCCCTGATGATCCACAAGTTCTTTCCTATGGCAAATGCCTTCTTCCGGCAGTTGGGATTCAATGTACTGCTCTCGCCGTCTACCAACGAGGAGATCATACGCCTCTCCCAACAGACAGCCCAGGCGGAGACCTGTTACCCGGTAAAGCTGATCCATGGTCATATGGCCTGGTTGGCAGAGCGCGGTGTTGACTATATCTTTCTCCCCTCCATCCATACCATGAGGCATGAGACCTCCAAGGTTGAGCACAACTACGGCTGTGTCTATATGCAGACCGCACCTCAGTTGGCCGCCCGTGCCCTTCGTCTGGAGGAGCGGGGCATTGAGTTGCTCAACCCTGTGTTCGATCTGGACTTTGGGCAGGAAGCGATGGCATCAGCTATGCTGGGCCTTGGAAAACAGCTTGGCATCCCCAAACTGCGGTGTCTGCCTGCCCTGATGGCCGGAGCCCAAGCAGTACGCCGGCATACAGCAGCAGTAGAGCGGCAGGGTCGTGAACTGCTTTCCTCTCTGAATCCTGAGGACAAAGTACTTGTACTGATCACCCGGAACTACGGTCTTTCCGATCCGGTGCTGAATATGGGAATCCCTCGTCTGCTGCTGGAACGGGGGCACAAGGTAATTACTCTCTCCCATTTACCTGCTCACGACCTGGATCTGTCAGCGGACTACCCCAATCTGTACTGGCCCTTCGGACAACACATCCTCTCCGGGGCGAAACTCGTGGCCCATCACCCCAATCTGTACGCCGTCTATCTCACCAATCACGGCTGCGGACCGGATACGATGCTCTCCTATCTGTTCCGGAAGGAGATGGGCGAAAAACCCTATCTGCACATCGAAGTGGATGAGCACTTCTCACCAGTAGGCGTTATTACTCGCATCGAGGCATTTCTCCAGAGTCTGGAAAGCCGTTCCTCTCAGCCGCTGCCGGATCACTTTAAGCTCACAGCTGTGGAACACTGCTCTACCAAAGTCGTTGATACCCCGGAATCAAACCACGGCCCTTTATATGTTTTGGATCTGCCGCCGTTTACCACATATCTTAGGAAATATGCTGAAATGGTATGGAATGTGGAAACCCATCCCATGCCTCTGGGCGGCACTTCCCTGGTTTTGGGCCGGGGGGAGACCAGTTCCAAAGAGTACCTTCCCTTCCCCGCATTACTGGGTGGTATTCTGAACGCAGCGGAGAAGGAATCCGATTCCTTTCAGATGCTGATTCCCTCCACTCAAGGCGCGGAGGCCGACGGCCAGTACCCGTGGGCGGTGGAGGCAGTGCTTGCCAACCGGGGACTGGAGCGGGTAACACTGATTTCCCCGGAACTGGAAACTTTGCCGGAGAACATCCCAGATCCAGACCTGTTGTTCCGAGCTGTGTTGGCAGGAGATCTCATACTGTGCGCCCCGCCTGAGCAGCGCAGCGCACTAAGTCCAGACGACATTCCAAATTGGGACAGCCTGAGCACGTTGGCGGCGCAAATCGGAAGCATCCCTGTCAAAAGCCAGCCTCTTGCCGCGGTGGGAGAACCCCTTACGCTGTTTGCTCTAAACGACGGGGTGCTGGGAACGCTGGAAAGGCAGGGCCGGCCTCTGTATCGTGCCCCCCTGAGCGAGTACCTCTGGTTTCTCTGGCGAGATTCCGGAAGTGTCATAGCCGCTTCCTGGACGGATCAAATGACAGAACTGGGGCGCCTATTGGGGGCGAGAAGCAGCTTCTCCAAAGATCCGGAGGGGATGCGTACTGCAGCGGATCAGCTGCTGCCGAGATTTGCCGGAGCCAACGGTCGGTACCGTTTGGCCAAGGCACGGGAACTTGGCCGAACATCGGCTGGTGTGCTGACGCTGGCTCCCCGGTATGAAAACACAGCAACACTGTTGGATATGACTGGTGAAATGGGTGGAATCCCCCACTTACATCTTGCCATGGACAGTGATTGGGACGAGAGCGCCTGGTCCCGCCTAAACTCCTTCCTCTATTACCTGAAATAAACCCCAGAATCATACCCTTTGTCCGTGCAGGCAGTTTATAGAAGCCTCTTTTGTTTTTATCGACCGAGGCTGTAGAAAAAGCACCGGAGGAGTGGTGAAGGAAAAAACCTGTTGTTGATTTGACCCGATGTATGTCCCTGAATATGGATTGTGTCTGGTGGAGCACAGCTCAGGATGGGTGCTGCTCCCCATGCCCCAATCCAGCCGGTAGATGCCATGGTGGTCCGGGGAAGCGGCATTATCCCCGTGGACTGAGTGGTACTAAAAGGTGAGGGCACCGTCAATTTGGCGTCCCCTCACCGGAGAGTCCATCCCAGCCTCCAAGCGCAGGCGGCGTTGTTTGTGCCAGAACTATTGCGGAGGAAGCCAAGCTTCGTAGTTTGCAACATGAGGAGTACCATTCTTTAGGTGGAGTATCTGGTGGCTCACGGCATCGCAAGCACCGTCGATGAGGAGCGAGTCCTCATCGGCAGCGCCCACTTTGTCTTTGAGGATGAGGGCTGCGTTATTCCGGAGGGCGAACAGGAGCGCTTTGACGCCCTGCCGCCGGAGTATTCCCACCTGTATCTGGCGGTTGGGGGACAGCTTGCCGCCGTGATCTGCATCTCCGACCCGCTGCGGGAGGAGGCGAAGGAAGTCCTATCCGCCCTCCGCGCCCTGGGGATCACCAGTACCGTCATGCTCACCGGCGACAGTTACCGTACCGCCGAAGCCATTGCCGCACAGGTGGGAGTGGACGACTTCCGCGCCGGAGTCCTTCCGGCGGACAAGGCGGAGTATGTGGCACGGCTCCGCCGGGAGGGACATACCGTCCTGATGGTGGGCGACGGCATCAACGACTCACCGGCCTTATCCGAGGCGGATGCAGGCATTGCCATCAGCGACGGCGCCGCCATCGCCCGGGAGATTGCGGACATCACCATTGCCGCCGACAGCCTCTGGGAGCTTGTAGAGCTGCGCCGGATCGCCATGGCGCTGATGGCGCGCATCCACTCCAACTACCGCTTTGTCATCGGCTTCAACGGCGCCCTGATCGCTCTGGGCGTAGCCGGAGTCCTGCCGCCAGCCACCTCCGCCACGCTGCACAACCTCTCCACTCTGGGTGTCAGTCTGCGGAGCATGAGCCGGCTGACTACTCAGACGCAGTCCACTCGGGGCAACAATTTGCAGAATGGATAAAAAAAGAATCCTTTCCGCTTGGTAGCTTGTGCTTTTTGCGTGGTTGCACATGACTAACTCCGTGTGCTATAATACACTCACGATGCGCAGTGCGTGATGCATGGTAAGTCCAATCGCCGCTGCGCATCGTTTTTTACAATACGGTTAGTCATAGCTAACCGTATTGAAGAAAGGGGAGGATTGTATCAGACCGTATCGATCTACCATTGTTCTTTCTGTTCTGCTACTTATATTGTCCGGCTGTTCACTGTTTGTGGGCGTGATTGACCTGACACCCGGTGAGCTACTCGCAGGCAATTTTGAGCAGCTGGAGATTTTCCTGATCTCCCGGCTGCCGCGCCTGCTGGCCATCCTATGCACCGGCATTGGTATGAGTGTGGCGGGACTCATCATGCAGCAGCTGTGCAGCAACAAATTTGTGTCCCCAACCACCGGCGCCACCATCTCCTCGGCCCAGTTCGGCATCCTGCTGGCTCTGCTGTTTATGCCGGCCTCCACACTGTGGAGCCGGGCCATTTTTGCCTTTGCTACGGCGATTCTGGGCACCTGGATCTTCGTCTGGTTCATTCAGCGCATCCAGTTCAAGGATGTGGTGATGGTCCCTCTGGTGGGCATCATGTTCGGCAATGTCATCGGCGGCATTACCAACTATCTGGCTTACAAATATGAGATGACCCAAGCTCTGTCCTCCTGGCTGGTGGGCCACTTCTCGCTGGTGCTGAAAGGCCGGTATGAGATCGTCTGGCTGACGGTCCCCCTGGTGGTGCTGGCCTTCCTCTTCGCCAACCATTTCAACATTGTGGGACTGGGCAAGGATTTTTCCAAGAACCTGGGTGTCCCGTATAACCTGGTCCTCTTTTCCGGGCTCACCATCGCTGCCATGATCACCGCCAGCATTGTGGTGGTGGTTGGTTCCATCTCCTACATCGGGCTGATCGTGCCCAATGTGGTGGCCATGTACAAGGGAGACAAGATCCGGGGCACGTTGGTAGACACCGCCCTGTTCGGTGCTATCTTCGTGCTGGTGTGCGACATGATCGGCCGGATCGTAATCGCTCCCTACGAGCTGCCCATCGAGCTGATCGTGGGCATCCTGGGAAGCCTCATTTTCATCGCCCTGCTGTTTTACCGGCTCAAGCATGGCCGCAAGGCCATCCGTCTGGGCAGCGCTGGAACAGGCTGCTGCTCCACCATGCCCAACCTGAAGGGAGGTGCAGACCAGTGAACACGGCTGCCATACGCGCCAACCGGCGCAAACTCCTGATCCTGGCTGCGATTGTTCTTCTTTGTGCAGCAGGATATATGTTGGTGGAGGTCAACTTTTCTAATCCCAAGCTTCTGGCCTACGCCATGAAGATCCGCACCCCCAAGCTCATTGTCATGCTCATTACCGCCTTTTCCATCGGCGGCGCCTCGCTGGTGTTTCAGTCTATCATCAACAACACCATCGTGACCCCCTGCCTGTTGGGCATGAACTCCCTGTACACTCTTATCCACACGGCGGTGGTGTTTTTCCTGGGGTCTGCCAGCGTGGTGGCCTCCAATGCCAACCTGTCCTTCGCGGTGGATGTGGTGCTCATGGGCATTACCGCTACCATTATCTACAGCTGGATCTTCAAAAAGACCAAGCACAATGTGCTGTATGTGCTGTTGGTGGGCACAGTACTAACTTCGTTTTTCAGCAGCATTCAGACTACTCTTACACGGGTCATGGACCCCAATGAGTACGACAACCTGCTGAATACTCTGGTGGCAAGCTTCAGCAACATCAATTCCGAGATCATCGTCTTTTCCCTGATCCTCTTGGCGAGCGTCATCTTCGCACTGCGAAAGGAGCTGGCCCTGCTGGATGTGCTGACCTTAGGCAAGGAGCAGGCCATCAATCTGGGGGTGGACTACGACCGCTGCATCCGCCGCCTGCTGCTGGGCGTGACTCTTTGCATCGCCGTGGCCACCGCCATGGTAGGACCCATCTCCTTTTTGGGGCTCATCATCGCAAACCTGTCCCGTCAGCTGCTGAAAACCTTCCGGCACACCCAGCTGGTGCTGGGCTCGGCCCTGTTCGGCATGATCGTGCTGGTGGGCGGACAGCTCATTGTGGAGCATGTGTATTCCTACTCCGTGCCGGTGAGCGTATTCATCACTGTGGGCGGCGGCCTTTACTTCCTCTATCTCCTCCTGACAAGAAAGAAGGTGTGACCATGCGCGTACAAGAACTGACAAAACAGTATGATGGAAAAACCGTAGTGGATGGCGTGAGTTTCGCCATCCCCAAGGGTAAGGTGATTTCTCTGATCGGCCCCAACGGTGCGGGCAAATCCACCGTCATGGGCATGATCTCTCGGCTTATCGCCCACGACAGTGGACTGGTAGACTTTGAGGGCAAGGACATCGGCAAATGGAAAAGCAAGGAGCTCTCCAAGCGCCTTGCCATCCTAACCCAGTCCAATAATATCCAGATGAAGCTGACTGTGCGGGAGCTGGTGACCTTCGGACGCTTTCCCTATTCAGGCAACCGTGTCACCCCAGAGGATCAGAAGATCATCGACCGAGCCATTGCCTACATGGAGCTGGAAGAATTCCAGGATCGCTTCATCGACGAGCTCTCCGGCGGCCAGCGGCAGCGGGCCATGATCGCCATGGTCATCGCCCAGGACACCGAATATGTGTTGCTGGATGAGCCCACCAACAATTTGGATATCTACCACGCCACCAACATGATGAAAATCGTCCGTCGCCTCTGCGACGAGCTGGGGAAGACGGTGATTTTGGTGCTGCACGAGATTAACTATGCGGCATTTTATTCCGATCATATCTGTGCCTTTAAGGACGGAAAAATCGCTAAGTTCGGCACTGTGGAGGAGGTGATGACGAAAGAGAACCTGTCGCAGATCTATCAGGTGGACTTCGAGATCCTGACCATTGCGGGCAAGCCTCTGTCCATCTACTATTGACCCTTATTTTCAGTACTTTTTAGAAAAGGAGTAACCAAAAATGAACATGAAAAAGATGCTTTCTCTTGCCCTGGCCGGTGTGATGGCCCTGAGCCTCATGGCCTGCTCTGCGCAGAACGGCGGCGATTCTTCCGAGAATACCTCCTCGCCCGGCAGCAGCCAGTCCAGTGAGGAAACCCAGAACAACGAGACCCCTGAGTCTGTGACCATTACCAGCCTCAATGCCAACAAGGAGGCGGCGGAGCTGGAGGTGCCGTATGATCCTCAGCGTATCGCCATTCTGGACATGGCTTCCCTGGACATTCTGGACGCCCTGGGTGTGGGTGACCGGGTAGTGGGCACCGCCGATACCAGCCTTGAATACCTCCAGGATTACATCAACGACGACATTGCCAACCTGGGCACCATCAAGGAAGCCGATCTGGAAGCTGTCATGGCCTGCGAGCCGGATGTCATCTTTATCGGTGGCCGTCTGGCCTCCAGCTACGACGCCCTCAGCGAGATTGCTCCTGTGGTCTACTTGGCCACTGATACCGAGCTTGGCGTAGTGGAAAGCGTGCGGCAGAACGCTACCACCATTGCCTCCATGTTTGGTCTGGAGGACAAGGTGGATGAGCTGATGGCCAATTTTGACGCCCGGATCACCGCCCTGTCCGAATTTGCCGCTGGCAAGACCGCCATCGTGGGACTGGTCACCAGCGGCAGCTACAATGTGCTGGGCAATGACGGCCGCTGCTCCATGATTGGACGCGAAATTGGTTTCGAAAATATTGGCGTGGACGCCAACATCGACACCTCCACCCATGGCAACGAGGCATCTTTTGAGTTCATTGTGGAGAAGGCACCCGACTATATCTTCGTTCTGGATCGTGATGCCGCCATCGGCACCGACGGGGCAAAGCTGGCCCAGGAGATCATGGAAAACGAGTTGGTGATGGGAACTGATGCCTACAAGAACGGCAACATCGTCTATCTGGCTCACCCCGCCGTGTGGTACACCGCCGAGGGTGGTATCTCCGCACTGGACATTATGCTGCAGGATCTGGAGAGCGAGCTGCTGGGTTAACGCTGTTTCAGATGGAGTATTACGGCCTTTCTCCAAAGAACTCATATATCGTTTTCATCGAACTTGACTGCTAACGAAAGGAGCGCTTACCATGGATCAGGAAAACAGAATGCCTCTTATTGGCGACAAGGCCCCGTCCTTCGAGGCTGTCACTACGCAGGGTCCTATCAAATTCCCGGGGGATTACGCCGGCAAATGGGTGATCCTTTTCTCCCATCCTGCGGATTTTACCCCGGTCTGCACCACGGAGTTTATGACCTTCGGCTCCATGATCGACGAGTTCAAGGCTCTCAATACTGAGCTGGTTGGGCTTTCGGTGGACTCCATCTATTCCCACATTGCCTGGCTGCGGAAGATCCAGGAGCTGGAGTGGAACGGTAAGAAGCACATCAATGTGACCTTCCCCCTCATCGAGGATATCCGCATGGAGGTGGCCAACAAGTACGGCATGATCCAGCCGGGACAGTCCAACACCCAGGCGGTACGGGCGGTGTTTGTCATCGACCCCAACGGCGTGGTGCGAACCATCCTGTACTATCCGCTGTCCACGGGCCGCAACTTTGACGAGATCAAGCGTATCATCCTGGCGCTCCAGAAAGCGGACGCCGACGCCTGCGCCACCCCGGCCGACTGGCGACCCGGCGATGATGTCATCGTACCCACCGCTGGCAGCTGCGGCGTAGCCAAGGAGCGGATGGACAACCAGAGCGAGAATCAGTATTGCCTGGACTGGTTCATGTGCTTCCGCAAAGAGTCGAAGTAATACTAAGTTAATTCCCCAATAACAGAAAACCGGTCGAGATTTCATGCACGAGATCTCGACCGGTTCTTTTTTGTTGTATTTCGGTGATTTTGCAAAGACTCTCGGTGATAACCAATAGAAAATGAGCTTCAGAATTTGCAACTGCGTTTATAATTAATTTGCCGTTCCCATTTGAAATGCCGACCGTCCAATATGCTGGAAAAGTATTGCTATGCCTCCTGCGAGCCTCATTTTTCTATCTTTTCTGGTGGTATAAATTCTAATAGATCGCCGATCCCACAATTCAACACCGTACAAAGCCTTGCGAGGACATCTATATCTAAACGAGTAATTTGGTTTTTACAATAATTGTTGATCTGGGTCCGCTGCATCTCAGCTCGATGGCTCAGCATATTCTTGCTAAGACCAGATGCCTTCAACAGCTCGTCCAGCTTAATCCGAATCGTTCCATATTCCACTTGCCAACCCTCCGACCACAAGAAATATGTTGACAAGTTTAGTGTACCCTTGGTAGAATAGAAAAATAAGATATAGAAAGTATTGTCAGACTAATTGCACATATATAATGCACAGTTTTGGCTTGTGCTTTTTAGCCAATATGAATATATAATAATACAAAAAGCGGATAATCTTCAAATTTCAGCAAAACTGCCTAAAACCTAAGCGATTTCTAAGAAACCCCTAAAAATTCCCTATTATAATACCCCCATCGAAACGGTGAGGGGAAACGCACTTTTTGTCTGTTATCCCCGCAAGGGGAGAATATGGCAGGAAATCGTATAGGGAGCAATGAACACCCGCCGGGGGTCAGGGAAAAAAGAGCAACATTACATACCGCAATCCTCCAAGGGGTTGCGGTTCTTTTTTATTCGACACCATTTGTCCTTACTCACTATATACCGCTAAAGCTCGGCAAATATTTCTCTTCGTATGCACTCACCG
>NZ_NFHA01000019.1:0-69820 GCF_002159225.1 Flavonifractor sp. An91
CCTTTCTTGAGCCATCTTGTGGTAGGAGATGATCACCAATCCACAGCATCCCTTACAGTGTAGCACAGCCCTTGGAGAGGGGCTTTAATAACTACTACTCTATAATACAAGGATATGATGAGATGAAAAAGTTTACAGCCTTGCTCCTGCTTACCGTGACCCTCCTGACCCTTGCCGCCTGCGGCAGCAAAGATCAATTGGCCGGTACCTGGTCGGCTGAATTTGAGTATGACGGCGTGATCACCTGGACCTTTGACGGAAAGGGCAAGTGCAAGATGGAAAACAGCTTTATCGACCAGGATGGCACCTACACCATTGAGGGCGATCAGCTTACGGTGCTACTGGAACTGTGGAGCGAACCTTCCACCTACACCTTCTCCGTGAGCGGCAACAGCCTTACGATGGAGGAGAACCGGGGTTACGGTATCAGCGGCACCTTCACCAAGCAGTAGTCTGCACAGTCTATTTTCAGCTGATTTATCTATCTCAGACCAGATTGGAGGAGAACAGGATGAAACAGAGGAAAAGCAGACTTGTTTGCCTGCTTCTTGCAGGGGTGATGCTGTTCGGTCTGGCTGCCTGCGGAAAAGAGAAGCCAAAAGATCCATCAAAAGATACGCCGCCGCAGCCGACGGAAGATCATCGCCAGCTAACGGTGGGGCCCTTTGAGCTGCGCTACAAGGACGCGAAGATCCTGGAAGCATCTGACGGGAAGGATATCCTCATGCTGACCCTGGATTTTACCAACAACAGCAAAGAGACCATTTCCTACCTCTGGGCGGTCCTTGATTGGGCGGAGCAGGATGGAGCCGATCTGGACTATGCCCACGCCAGCACCTATGCCCTTTATGAGGTGACCGAAAGCCAGGATGAGGAGGTTGCTCCGGGCAAGACAGTTGAGGTCCAATCCGCCTTTATCCTGGCGGATCCCACAAAGCAGGTCAAAGTGAGCTTTGAAGAGATGGACGGCGGCAAGAGCGATACTATTACCATCGATCCATCCTCCCTCAGCCGGGAGCCTGCCAGCGGCGATACCCAGTCCCCCGCCCAGACCGGCGAGACGCTGCTGGACTGGTGGAACGGAGACTGGTACGGCTGGTGGACCATGAATGGCTGCTGGGGTGTTTACGAAGAGCTGGAAGGCCAGCGATGGGATATCTGCGGCACCATCGACATCGATGAGGACTATACGGGTGCCGTGGAACTCTGGGACGAGGACTATGGGCCCGGAGAGGTCATGGCAGCCGCATCGGTCACCCTGAATGAAGCCGGGGTGGGCACCCATGGCACGATCATGTCTGAGAGCGGCTGGTTCTCCGACATGGCGCTGGAACACGCGGACTGGATTGTGGATCCCGGCCTGATGGATTACGAGGACATGATCTGCATCGACGGCTACTATGAAAACGGCGAGGATGAATTCCACTATGAAATCTATCTGCGCCCCTGGGGAACCAGGTGGGATGATGTGAATCCAGAGGATATGCCCAAGCTCTATGATGACTGGTATCTGCCCCTGATCGAGGCATGGGAGCCCATGCCGGACAGCATCATGGGGGGCTGAGGTGTCCCCGGGGATACGCAGGCGTAACACAGATTGCTTCCGGCGCTGCGCCTGGATCGCTGACAGGCGCAGCGCCGGCATGGGAAGCGAGGGAGTCAAATGCCAGCACAGGTAACCAACTATCAATGCCCCGGCTGCACCGGTCCGCTGCACTTCTCAGGCGCTTCCGGCAAACTGGAGTGCGAGTACTGCGGCGCCAGTTACGACCCGGCGGAGATCGAGGCCCTTTATGCAGAGAAGGAAGAAAAGGCGGCGGCCGCCCAGCAGGCGGCAGAGGAAGCCCGGGACCAGCAGGCTCCGCCGTCCGGCGATGAAGCGGCGTGGGATACCTCTGGCTTCAGTCAGGACTGGGGCGCCGAGGGGGACGGTATGCGATCCTACAGCTGCCCCAGCTGCGGCGCGGAGCTGATCTGCGAGGAAAGCACGGCGGCCACCTCCTGTCCCTACTGCGGGAATCCCACGGTGGTGCCGGGACAGTTCTCCGGGGAATTGAGGCCGGACTTCATTCTTCCCTTCAAGCTGAGCAAGGAAGATGCCGTCAAGGCCCTCAAGGCCCACTACAAAGGGAAATTCTTCCTCCCCAAACGGTTTACCGAAGAAAACCATGTGCAGGAGATCCGGGGGATCTATGTCCCCTTCTGGATGTTTGACGGCCAGGCGGAGGGCGACGCCCATTATGAGGCCACCCGTTCCCACATCTACCGCCTGGGCGACTATGAGATCACGGAGACGGAACACTACGACATCTACCGGGCCGGGACTGTCACCTTTGAGAAGATCCCGGTGGATGCCTCCAGCAAGATGCCGGATGACCACATGGACTCCATCGAGCCCTATGACTATCAGGAACTGAAGGTATTTTCCACCGCCTATCTCCCCGGCTTTCTTGCCGATAAATTCGATGTGACCGTGGAGGCGTGCCGGGAGCGGGCGGATCAGCGCTGTGCGGGCACCCTGACCTCCGCCCTGCGCGATACCGTAACGGGCTATGATACCTGTATGCCCACCAGCAACAGCGTCAATCTGAAGCGGGGCAAGGTACATTACGCCATGATGCCCGTCTGGATGCTGAACACCAAGTGGAAGGGGAAGGACTTCCTCTTTGCCATGAACGGGCAGACCGGGAAGCTGGTGGGTGATCTGCCGGTAAGCTGGGGAAAGGTCTGGGGGCTGTTTGCCGCCATAGCCGCCCCCCTGTCGGTGCTGGGTTCGCTGCTGGCGGTCTTTGTGCTGTGAGAAGGAAGGTGGAGCAGATATGAAGAAACCAAGCTGGGTGTTTGCCCTCGTCCTCCTGCTTTCCCTGTCTCTCTGCCCGCCCGCTGCGGCTGTAACGGAATACGGCGTGATCTATGATGAAACAGAGTCCCTGGGCTCTCAGACGCTGGGTATGCAGGGCGAGGAGACCCTGCCCCAGCTTACAGAGGCCCTGGGCATCGACCTGCGGGTGGATGTGCTGACCCTGATCGACGATGACAACATCGGCGATGCCGCCGCGTGGCTCTACGAGGAATACGGTTACGGCTATGGTGCGGATCGGGAGGGCGTCACGCTGACCATCCTGATGGAACCCCTGGATGTGGAGACCTACACATACGCCATGCCCACCCACAACGGCTGGTACGTCTACGCCAATCTCAGCGAAGCCCGGGGCAGCAGCCAGGAGCTGGCCGACGCCGTCAGTGATGCGGTGGCGCCCTATATGGTGGAGCGGGCGTGGAACGGCGAGGACATGACCATGAGCGCCACGGCCCTGACCCAGGCGGTGGACGCTATGGCAGTGGCAGCGGAGGACTATATCCTGACCTACTGCCCGCCAGGCACCTCCGGCGAGGAGCCCGGTACCGAGACAGCCGAACCGTCCAAACCGCCCCAGGTACCCGCTCCCACCGAGGACCCGGAAATACCCGAAAGCCCTGAACAGGGCAGCGTCAAAATGCAATATATCTTTGACATCAGCGACCTGCTCTCCTACGAGGAGTGGGAGGAACTGGAGGCCCGGGCCCAGGATATTTCCCGGCGGCACAACTGCGGCGTCTATTTTGCTCTGGTGGACGACTACACCGACTATGGAGACGGCAGCGTATATGAAGTGACCTGGCAGCTCTACCACGGCAGTGAGCTGGGTATGGGAGAGAGCCGGGACGGCATCATTGTACTGCTGAGCATGGCGGAACGGGACTATGCCATGTTCGTCTACGGCGAGGACGCCGAGTATGCCTTCAATGAATACGGACAGGAGCAGTTGGAGGAAGCCTTTCTGGACGATTTCGGGGACGACGACTGGTATGGCAGCATATCCCACTACCTGGACGCCTGCGATACCTATCTGACCCAGGCCGAAGAGGGTGAACCGGTACGCCCCGCCAGCTGGCCGAAGATCCTCATGGCCACAGGTATCGCCTGCGCGGTGGCAGGGACGATCTGCTTCATGCTTATGCGCAGTATGAAATCGGTCCGTCAAAAGGCGGAGGCCGATACATATCTCACCCAGGGCGGTCTGCAGCTGACAGAACAGTATGACCGGTATACCCACACCACCAAGACCCGCACCAAAATCGAAAAGAATGACTCCGGCAGCAGCCACAGCGAAAGCGGCGGCGGCAGCGGCCGCAGCGGAAAATTCTGAGAAGGAGGACGGACCATGAAGAAGGTGAACCTGCATCGATTCCTCCCGGTGCTTCTGTGCATGGCACTGGCCCTGAGTCTGGCTGCCTGCGGCGGACAGGACAAGCAGCCTGCAGATGATCAAACGGACCAGGCAACCAGTACCCTCTCCGGCAATAAGGGGGAACTGGATGTTGAACCCACGCCGACGCCGGAACTGGAAACGGAAGAAGGGACGCAGTCCCTTGCCATGCTGCGCGACAGCATGACCAACAGCGACCAGATCGCCGGAGCAGTGGCCTACCTGGGCTACTGGGAGCAGGGAGAATTTGGGACGGTGACGGACTGGCTGCAGGCAAATTGCCCCGCGCTGGTAGAGGAGCTGCCCTTTTTGCTGGAGATTCCCCCTGAGCGCATCCTGGGCGGCGGCGTCGGCGAATTGTACTGCACCGTCCCCCGGGATGAAAACACCAGCCTGGCGGTCAACCATGTCACATGGGAGTCTGTGGGCGACGGCAGCCAGCCGGTGGCCGATGAGATCCTCTACCGGGAGGAATTTGCCCAGCCTGTACTGGTGGTGGTAGATTATGAGGAGTGGTATGAGGAGCCGGACACCCAGATCGTCCTTGTGACCAACGACGGTGTGGAGGTGACCTGGTGTCCCCTGTCCGACTTCGACGGTGTTCCCATCATACCCACCAGTGAGGACGGGGTCCCCATGCTGATGGATTTCGCCATTTGGGGATATACCACCGGACTGGACTATCCTGATGGGTGGGACCCCTCGGGGAGCGAGGATCCTCCGGGGGACTGCTGGCCCCTGCCGCCTACCGACCTGGGCCTTGCGGACACCAGCTGGAGCTGCGGCAACTGGATGATGGACCTGAACTGGGGGGACAGCTCCTGGGGGGGCAGCGCCTCTCCGGGCTATTCCGGCAGCGTGGAGCTATACTACCATGAGGACGGGCAGGCCTATGAGCTGACCTATGTGGGCGACTGGTACATGGAGGGTGACTGCCTTCGGCTGGAACTCTTTGACGGCGCGAGCTACTGCATAGAAGGCAATTTCCCGGTACTCATCTCTCCCTCCGGCGAGTATCTCCACATGGAGCAGGACCGGGAGACCGGTGAGTGCCCGCCTTTCTTTGGCGAGGGCGATACTTGTGTGGACCTGGCGCTGGTCTATGGCTGAGGAAAACAGGCCTATGAACCCACTGGGAACCTAAAAGGAGAATTTGTATGGGCATTTTTGACAAACTGAAAAACTCCGCAATGGATACCGTCCGGGCGGCTGCTTCAGCTGTGGGGAATCAAAGCGAGAGCTTTACCTTTGCGGCCCTCCCGGAGAGCCTTGCCGAGATGCAGGCGCTCCCGGAGGCGGCCCTGAACACCCCCTTTCAGACGGCGGCTTTGACTGTTCTAGCTCTGTGCGCCTACGCCGCCGACCGGCAGATCGGGCAGGATATGCTGAATTGGCTGCGGGGGCCCCGCCCTCTGAACGGACAGGACATCTCCTTTCTGAATGACCGTTTCCGGGACGGAAAGATCTACCTGCCCTTTACCTACTTTGCCGGCTCCACCCCTGACAACAGCTACACCCCCACCCAGCCCTATACCATTCGGGTGGAAAGCAACCACGTTTCCGGCGAGGAGCAGGGCTATATGAAGCTGTTTATTCCCTGCGGCGGCGCAGATGCGCCCCGGCCCATCAAGCTGCGCCAGCGGGGGAGCGACGGAAAGTGGTTCCTCTGGGAGCAGTATTTGCTCACCGGTGTCCGTACCCCAAAAGCCGCCGATCCGTGGGCGTAGCCCCCAAGGAATACTGGCGCTGGAACCGGATCTGGTAACGGAAGGGCAAAGCGCACAGCGGACACAGCCGGAAAAACATTCGCATTTGACAGAGGGTGCCCATTATGAAAATAGTTCTGTTTATATCGTCCAATAAAATGCTTGGTCAGGGACTATCGGCGGCCGTTCAGTCAAAATCAAAGCTCGATTTCAAATGGGCGGCCCAACTTAATTATCCCCAAGCCATCGTCGGTGTGGATATTTTCCATGCTGGTGTGGTGATATTGGATGCTGCGGATCAGGCGGATATGGAGCAGGCGGTTGAGATTTGCCGTTCACTCCGGCAGAGAGAGCCGAACGTGAAGATCCTGCTTCTGGTCAGGCCGGAACAAGCCGTTGTGCGCGAAGTGGCTGTAAATGCCAAAAATGCAGGTCTGGCTGATGATTTCGTCTTTTATGACAGTTCCCCGACCTATCTGCTGGCAAAGCTGGAGGCCTTATGAGGACTGTTGACTCAAAGCCGGCTGTGTAAAAATAGCCGATGCTCAATCTGGGGTTCCTGTTGGTACGGGAACCCCAAATAATCCGTAGGCCATTTCTGATGATCCTCCATTCCCGATCGACCTTGACAGCCGGGAGTTTTCCATTCTGGATCATCCTGCGGATCTGATGACGGCTGGTTTTGAGCATGGTAACCGCCTCTTTGTCAGTCAGAATATCGCTTATGCCCAGGGATCCTGCCGGAAGCTGCTGCCACTTTTGGACTGATAGTCTCGCGGCTCTTTATAGATGGCATTGTGCCGTTACCGAACATTTGACTTCAGAAAGCTCCAGTGCACTTGAGTTCAAATTACCGTTCCTTATGTTATCTTATTTTACATCATCCCTGCTTTTTGTTTCAGATGATGCAGAAATCGGTTCCTTTTTTGCGCCTTCCTGGCGCATCTGGTCTGTGACGTGACCGTATGTATCCAAGGGGAAGGATGCTGCATAGTGGCCCAAGTTTTCCTGAACAGTTTTGATATTGCAGCCGGACTGCAGCGACAGCACGGCACAGCCGATTTTACTCCGGCGGTAGTGGTTTCCCTTATAGTTTCCCTTTTAGATAGATTTTTCACAAATAGCACGCAGAACGAAAAGGTTCAATAAGCAAAGCAGGTATATAAAATGAGTTCAGTTCTGCAACAAAAGAAAGAGCTTAAAAACACTTCACACGAATTCGAGTCCCTTCGGGCGTACCACGAAGAAATCCTGTAACCACAAGGGTTACAGGATTTCTTTTTTTGATTTTTTGGAAAAAACGCTTGTTGCTTATCTGCTTTGGTTGATTAGATGATGCCGATCATTTCTTAGCCTTTGCAAAAAAGCGGTCTGGATTTCCTGTGTCCAGGCCGTTTTTTCTGTTCTCACCGACGATGCCGGTTGCACTTTGGACTGCATTTTGTCTTCTTTCATAAAGAACTATTTATGCTGGATAAGGAGACAATCTTAAAATGGCTGATATTCTCTATATTGTAGTGCCCTGCTACAACGAAGAGGCCGTGCTGCCTGAGACCGCCAGGCGACTAAGGGACAAACTGGAGGCTCTGATGGCGGCGGACAAGATCTCGGAGAAGAGCCGGGTACTCTTTGTCAACGATGGTTCCAGGGATAGTACCTGGCGCATCATCCAACAGCTCCACAGGGAGAATCCGCTGTTCAGCGGCGTGGATCTAAGCCGCAACCGGGGACATCAGAATGCCCTGCTGGCGGGACTGATGACAGCGGCTGACCGCTGCGATATGGCCATATCCATGGATGCCGACCTCCAGGATGATGTGGACGCGGTGGATACCATGGTGGAGCAGTATGAGAACGGCTGCGACATTGTGTACGGGGTGCGCTCTTCCAGGCAGAAGGATACCTTCTTCAAACGATTTACCGCTGAGGCGTTTTACCGGCTGATGAATTGTTTGGGTGCAGAGACGGTATTCAATCACGCCGATTACCGGCTCATGTCCAGAAGGGCGCTGGAGGGCCTAAGCCAGTTTCATGAAGTCAATCTGTTCCTCCGGGGCATCGTGCCTATGATCGGCTACCGTACCGGCACGGTGGAATACGAGCGGGGACAGCGGTTTGCCGGTGAGAGCAAATATCCCCTGAAAAAGATGCTCTCCTTTGCCATGGAGGGAATTACCTCTCTGTCGGTCAAGCCTCTCCACATGATCACCGGGCTGGGATTCCTGGTTTTTCTGGTCAGTGTGGCTGTGTTGATTTACTCCGTGATTCGCTGGACTATGGGGGACACCATTCTGGGCTGGGCCAGCGTGATCTGCTCCGTATGGGCTATCGGCGGGCTGATTCTCCTGTCCCTGGGTGTGATCGGGAAGTACATCGGAAAAACCTATCTGGAGACCAAGGGACGGCCTCGGTTTCTGATCCGGGAGGTGCTGGAGGACCGGTATCTTGCCCAAAGATCACCGTTAAAATTACCGTCCTCGATGAGCTCAAACCCATCTGGAACCAAGGAGGGCTTCACATCCTCCAGCGGAGTGGGAATATCATTGGCAGAAGAGGAGAAACCAAAGCTGACCCCGCCATTCAAGTTGTCTTTTATCATATTCAGTGTCCCTGCCCGGAACTCCGGAAAGGCCGCAAAGGCGATGGAGAGGACCAGAATCCCCAGCAGCGCCACCAAAGCCACGGTTTTGAGGATTCTTACTGTGGTGTACCTAGCAGTTTGGGCATTTTTCTTCCGAAATGTTCGGTTGATGGCCTTCAGGCAGGCCCGGTGGATGTCCTGGGGCACCTCCGCGTCCGGGTCCTCACGGAGAGCTCGGTTTTCCTGCAGGGCCTGCTTGCCGTGAAGCTCCGCCACATGGTTCATCAGCAGGGTGAATAATGCGTCTTCGTAGGCCTCCTGCAGTTGTTCCTGCCGCTTCATAGAGAATGATCCGCCTCCTCGTTCATCAGCTGGAAGGCGCGCCGCCGGGCTCTGGTCAGCTTCATGCGGATGCTGCTGGCTTTACAGCCAAGCATATCGGCCAGTTCAGTATCCTCCTGGCCCAAAATGTACTTTCCTTCCAGAAGAAGCTGATCGTCCTCTGGAAGCAGATCCCAAACCTCCGCCAGACGTTCCAGACGCTCAGTCTGCAGAAGATGGTCGTCCAGGGAGGGCCCAGGCATGACCACATCCTCATCCTCCAGATTGCTGCATTTGCCGGTTACCCTACCTTGTTTTCTCAAATGATTGATAGCGGTATTTAGGTCAGTTTACAAGGAACTACACGCAGACCGTGAAACGGGCTGCTGACAACAAACGGCGGTATGCTCCCGGAGAGGGCAGCATACCGCCTGTTTTGTTGTCCGGGGTTTCCAAAGGGGTGCCCCCTTTGGCACACGACTTTGCTTGCAAAGTGTAGTGTGTTATACCTGCTGGCGTGGCTGACGGGGGAAACGGGGTGCGGTGCTTCTTGCGCCCCGTTTGCTCCGGCAGGAAAACAGGCTGAATTTTTGCGAATGGGAATGAGCAAAAAATCGGCCTGTTTTCAGAGAACGGCGGCAGGTATATGAAAGCCCCCGTCCCTCGTCCTACGCTCCGACTTGTGGACAAAGTGTCCCGAAGTTGTGGCCACACTCCCGGAAAAGTAGCAGGACAGCGGGCAACCGTCAAGGCTGAAATGAACGGGGTTACACCCGGCCTTGACCGCCGCCCGCCGCCCCGCTGGATGGGTGGACAAGGCGGCCAATCCCTCAAAGTGCTTGTCCGCGCTCTTTCTGATTTTGAGGTATTCAGTTTTTCAAAATTGAATAATCAAAATAAATTTTTTCGATTGAAAAAATTTTATTTGTTATCATCTTCAATGCCATATTTTTTCTTTTGCCGAATCACATAATTACTGATTTTTTCATCATATAGTGGATACTGGTAATCCAACTGGCATGCCACTTCTGACGAAACCTCCCGGAACAATGCCATACATTGTTCAAAGGATTCCCACATATGGGGATAGGAATCCATATTATAAGTGGACATAAGTCGTTCCCACAATTCCTCTGGGACATATTGCTTCATAAATTTATAGTTTTTTCCCAAACTGAAATGAAATCCCTGTTTGATACCAATCAGCCAGGAAATCATGCGAAGCAATTCTTTTCGTACTATATCATTCATATGGTCAATAGCAAAAAGAATTTCTTTGCGGCATAAGCCCTTTACTACATATGTTGTAGTATTCCAAAATTCATTACAGCAATCGTCAAACATTCTTTGAGTAGGCTTCTGCAAGTGGTAGTCTATATCCGTTGGTATTGGCGGCTTTACGATACGGTTGTCTTTATCCAACAGTAACTTTACCAGTTTATCCCATGTAAAATACTCGTCTATCAGTTCCAGCGGCAGCAAAGTTAAATCTATCTTAACATCATCAGTAAACAGCATTAAATATGAAAATCCCTTTTCTACAGCTGGAAATAATTCCATATCTTCCGGCTTTTGCAGAATCAACCTTTCACCAAATATATCTAGCCATTTATCATCACTTGTGAAGCTGTCCATATCCGTAACAAAAAAAGTAATATCAAAATCCTGAAAATCATCAGGCGGAATATTTGTATTTGTTCTAGATCCTTCCAAAGTAACCATGCGAATGCGTTTGTCTGTTTTTGCAAAATTCAAAACAATATCATAAACTTCCTTTTCTGATCTCATTTTTATCTCCTCCAATTATTGAAATAGGTGTGAAGCCATTTTAGGGCTTTCCCGCCTTGATTACCCTTTAGCAAAGACGGGCGGGGCTGTCAACGGCGGCGCATGAAATGCGCCGTTCATCTTGACCGTTGACTGGCTCGGCTGGCTTTGCTATTTTTATCGAATTGCATATTGGTAAATTGCATTGATATGTACTTGGGTTGTATTCACGATTGGCACATTAACATCTTCGGGCTTTATGGCAAGTGGCAGCTCCGTACAGGCGAGAATGAGTGCATCTACATTTTCTTTTTCAATGTATTTATTTGCCAGTGCAATCATTTTCTCTTTATCACTAGGAATTACTATGCCATTCTCTAAATTGGGGTATATCAGTTTTCCTAATAGAGATATTATTTTTTCGCTATCGCCTTTACAAGTAACATCATCGGGCGGCGAAGTTCATCTTCCATACCCGGAATATCCATCATCTCTTTAGGCGGTTCTGCTTCCTCTACAACTTTAAGCTCAAACCCATTGTTCAGCAATCCCATTATAATCTGTGTAAGTGTGTGATGTTGTTTTACTACATCACATCCTAAAAAATGTGTATTTCGTTCTCCTGTTATAAAGTAATTATCAATCGCCCAATATTGCGGTTTCCCATCATCTGTATAAATCCAATCCTGCCCAACTCCTGCGGTAAAAACAGGGTGTTCGATATTAAAAAGAAAAATTCCACCTGGTTTTAATGTCCTATACACTTTTTGAAATATTTCCACTATGTCCTCTATATAGTGCAGAGCTAAATTAGATATAACACAATCCCATTCATTTTCTGGATAGTCATATTCCTCTAATCCGCTAATACGATATTCAATTTGATTTCCTGAATTGCGCTTTTGGGCTTCCTCAATCATTTTCTTACTTAAATCGATCCCTAATATTTTTGTAGCTCCTTGTTCTTCTGCGAACTTGCAGTGCCAGCCATATCCGCACCCCAAGTCAAGAACAGATTTTCCTTCTAACGAAGGAAACAAAGGTTTTAATTGATGCCATTCACCAGCAGCTTTTAACCCCTCTTTACTGCGGGACATCTTTGCATATTCTTCAAAAAACTTCTCATTATCGTATTCATTATTCATAACCTTAACATCTCCTATTTTATCCTTCGGCACCGCCGCCTCCAGGCGGCTCCCCAACTTCATCTGCTCGATAAATGGGAATTGCACCAAAACAATCTAAGACAACAATGCTGCCCTACTTGCGATTTTTTCTTGTACTGCGGAAACAGTTTCTTGAATGGAATAATTGGTCGTATCTATAACATTCGATTCATATATCCCCAAATTACAAAATTGCTCCCACATTGTTTCTACTAATTCAACATTTGTTTTTCTGTCTAATTTTGAACGTTCCACAGCTCGTTTCATAGTTTCTTCTTTACTGGCTCTTAAAACAATATAGTGTACTTCATAATCTTCTCGAACAAGGGCTCTCCATGGTTCTAAAAACCACGGCCCGACAATTCCATCTACAATTACATCATATCCGCCGCGGGCATAGCGCTTTGCAGCTTCTAAAAAGGCTTCAATGACAACTAAATTTTGTTCGTTGGACTCTGGTAAATGCGGCGGTATTGCTCCTTTGCTTAAATAATGAAAAAAGTCGTCTGTGTGCATATGCACAGATTTATCCATGTTCGATTCTTTTGCGACAATCGACGCAGTTGTTGTCTTTCCTGTTCCCGGCGAACCTGTAATCACAATAATTCTTCCTTGATTCATCTACATTCTCCCTCGCAATTCAGATTTACCGCTCTCTTTCTGATTTTGGAGCGTTTCTTCTCTCAAGATTGAAATGGGCGGGAAGCCATTTTAGGGCTTTCCCGCCTTGATTGCCCATCAGCAAAGACGGGCGGGACTGTCAACGGCGGCGCATTTATGCGCCGTTCATCTTGACCGTTGATTGGCCCCGCTAACTTTGCTACTCTGTTCTAAGTAATTCCTCAATTTGTTTTTTCATATATTCTACAAGTGCCATCGCTTCCTTTTCTACTGTCTCCCATTCATCAGACAAATTTCCCAAATAAGCTTCCTTTGCCGTTGTTAGCAGGGGGGGAAATCTCTCCGGCAATTTTAAAATTACCCATTTTGCGGCAACATCTTTTGTCGTGATTTCTTCTGTTACTAAAGTAAACCACATTCGTGATAAGGTTAATAACACATTTCTTTCATCACCCTTAAAGCTGGAAATCAAACCAGGTAAAGAAAACCGAATTGCTTTTTTAATTTCGTGAAATGGGATAGCGGGAATAAGCTCTTTGCTTTCCGCCCCCTTCAAAGTTATGCTATTTTTTCTTGCTTGCCATAATAAAATCATTATATCTGGGTCATTGCAGGCTTGCGGATATTCTCCTGCTTCCATCTCTCCCCTTAGCCATTCACCATACATATACTGACATTTTGGCGGAAATTGCAACGGAACAATATCAGATTGATTGATAATAGTTACCTCTAAAGGTCTTTTTTCAATACAGCCTACGGAGCCAGAAATTTTCAATAATTGCTTTGTTAGATCTGCTCTGATTGAATTACTCAATTCTTGTTTAGTAATTATCAGTATATCTATATCACTATCTGGACGCAGCCCATTCATTGTTGCTGAACCATATAAATATATCCCCAATATTTGACCTTGTAATATGGTTTCTGCTATTGAAATAACTTGATTTACTTGTTGTGGAAATTCATTTATATTCATTGTAACTCCTATATGTATTTATTTTTACTCCTCAACAACTGATAAAACAGCGTCTAAGGCTAATTCTAAGGCTATGGATATACTTGTTTTTCCCCATTCTCTTTCTTGGTATTTATGAGGGTCTGCAAGAGTATCGGCTGAAAAAAGCAGCATAGCCCATGTAACTTTTCTAAATTTTGCACACGCCGCCAATGCGGAACATTCCATTTCTACTACTTGACATCCCTCTTCTTTCCGATACTGAACCATTTCTACTGTTTCTCGATAAAAACCGTCTGTTGTCCATGTTTTAACTTCCCAATATGGTATATTCTTTTGGCTTAAAGCAGATTCAATCGCATTTATACCAGCCTTTGAAATCTCTACTTCTCGGGAGGGAGGAAGATAATGGTAAGATGTTCCCTCATCTCTCAATGCAGAAACAGGTATCAAAAATCTATTTTCCGGGATGTCTTCCAATACGCCACAGGAGCCGACGGAAATAATCTTTGTTACACCCCCTGCAATTAAATATTCTAAAACTTGGACGGCAGCAGCACTTCCCACAGGAGCCGGACATAGACATATTTTCTCCTGATTATAAAGACATTCATAAATAGGATATCGTCTTGTTGCACTTTCAAATTCATCTATCTGTATTCCATCATGGGTATGTGCATAATTTTCAACCTCGTCTCCTAAAAAAGCAAACACTGCTTTTGCAGGAAAACATTTTTTCCCATTTCCCGGCTGAAAAACAGCTTTTGATGCGGTATCGTACTCTAAAACAGGGTAGTCATGCTTTACTAATGGCATATTATTATCTCGAATAACAGGCTATTATTCTATTCCTTTCATCATCTTTTTTGCCAACTGCTTGAACAGGTCGGCAGTTTCTTCATCCATCGGCGTAAGCTGTCCGATCTGTCCGGCAACCATCGCCGCTACATCGTCAATGGAAAGCGGGTTTTGCTTCTGTTCCGCCAATGCGTCCCGCATGGCTTGGAACATCGCGGCGGTCACAGCTTCTCCCGGCTGTTCCCCGTTGTCAATGTCTTTCTTAATATCCCGCAGGATAGCAAGGAACACATTTTTGATTTTCTCAATCTCCGCCTCATGTTCCCCCATCTTTTGGGCGTTCAAAAGCTGTAAATCCTGCTTCGCTTCTGCCCGGTGTTCCGGGTGTTCTTTCATCAGGTCGGACAGGGAAGCCGTTGCCATCTCGATAAGCTGGTTTCTTGCTGTTATGCCCTTTGCCGCCGTATCCTGAAAATAAATCCGTATCAAATCTATCAGCTTGGGAAAATTCCTGTGTTCCAACAGACGGTTGAGGATTTGCACATCAACAGCACCCGTCACAAGCCCCCTCACGGCCCCCTCTGACAAGCCTAATTCAGAAATATCGTAACTTTTACGGACGCTCACGGTAGACAAGCCCAGTATGTAGTCTGTCGATACCTTAAATTCCTTTGCCACACCTATGAGAATATCACTGCTTACCGTTCTTGTTTCGCCGCTGACAATGCGGCTCAATTGGGAAGCGGAAACGCCTATCTTCTCCGCAAGTTCCTTTTGTGTGATGTGGTTCCCGTTGCATAAATCGGAAATCCGCTGTCCGGGTGTTCCGGGTAAAGCCATAGACACGCACCTCCTCCGCATACTTCCATTATACAAGATAATTGCAAAAATGCAATTTCCAAAGTGTAAACTTCATCAAAATGCAATTCTCGCAAAAAGCCGGGATTTGCATTTTTTTCGTGTAGACTTAGGGTAGTTCATCGATGGACAGCACCTTGAAAACAGAATGACCGTCCGAAAAGAGAATACCACGGCTGGGGAAGCACCGCCAGGAGCCGGACTTTTGGACACTTTGTCCAGAGGTCACTTCGGGACAAAACGTCCCGAAGCTGCGGGGAGCGTGCCAACGCCGGAATACGCCGCTATTGTCGGGGCCCCCGCAAAGCCGCATGGCTTTGTGGGGAGAGGAGGAGCAGCGGAGCGAGTGAGTTTTGCCGCTTGCGGCGAAACGAGCGATACGCAGCTTGCGACGACGAGGCAGGAAACCTTTTCGGGGAGAACGGCAATGGAAAGCAAAATGGAGGGAACGCATGAGAGATAACCCCTATAAAGACTTGCCGCCGCTGGAACGCAGGCCGGACGGTTCCCTTTACCGCATGACACCGGCGCAGAAGAAACAGGCGGCCAGCCTGATACGCCGGGAGTGCTGTTGCTGTGAGGACGGCAACTGCATTGTCCTTGACGATGGGGACGCCTGCACCTGCCCGCAGACGGTTTCTTTCTCGGTCTGCTGTAAGTGGTTCCGCTGGGCGGTCTTGCCGCTGGACGGGACGCTGAAAGCGGAGATTTTCCGGGATAAGGACATGAAACGCTGTGCGGTTTGCGGCGGCGTGTTCGTCCCCAAATCCAACCGGGCTAAATACTGCCCGGACTGCGCCGCCAGAGTTCACAGGCGGCAGAAAACAGAAAGTGAACGGAAAAGGAGGTCTGCTGTGGACAGTTAGGAGCGGAAAAGCCTTGATTTATAAGGCTTCGCAGGCCCCAAACCGGGGCAGGTGGTATAAAGTATCGCCCGCCCCGGAAAACGGGCTTCTAACCGTCCACAAAACACGATATGACAAACACGATTTACATTCACCAGCCGGAACAGGCGTTCAGCTTCACCCGGCTCCCGAATTTTCTCTTTGAAGCCCCTACATTCAAGCCCCTGTCCAACGAGGCAAAGGTGTTGTACGCCTTTATCCTGCGCCGGACAGAGTTATCCCGCAAGAATGGGTGGGCGGACGAGTACGGGCGGATTTACCTGTACTATCCCATCTGCGAGGTAGTTGACCTGCTCCGCTGTGGGCGGCAGAAAGCGGTAAATACCATGCGGGAACTGCAATATGCCGGACTGGTGGAGATCCAGAAGCAGGGCTGTGGAAAACCCAACCGCATTTTCCCAAAATCCTATGAAGCGGTTCCGAACACCGACTTCAAGAAATCCCGTTCTGGTACGCCGGAGGGCTGAAAACCGTACCCATGAAGTACGGAAATCACTCCTGAGAAGTACGAAAACCGGACGGTATATAGAAATACAAAGATTAAAAAGATTGATTTATATTCTATCCATTCCAATCCTATCCGAGCTATTTTCTGCGGGATTTTCCCTGTGGAAAACCCCGGATAGGAAAGGAATGGGGAAAGGAGCAGAATGGCACAGCACGCAATTTTGCGTTTTGAGAAGCACAAGGGCAACCCGGCAAGGCCGCTGGAAGCCCATCACGAACGGCAGAAAGACCAATACGCCAGCAACCCTGATATTGACACCAGCCGGAGCAAATACAACTTCCATATCGTCAAGCCGGAGGGACGCTATTACCACTTCATTCAGAGCCGGATTGAGCAGGCCGGGTGCCGAACCCGCAAGGACAGCACACGGTTTGTCGATACGCTGATAACCGCCAGCCCGGAGTTTTTCAAGGGGAAATCCCCAAAGGAGATACAGGCGTTTTTCCAGAGGGCGGCGGATTTCCTCACCCACCGGGTAGGGCGGGAAAATATCGTGTCGGCGGTGGTACACATGGACGAGAAAACGCCCCACCTGCATTTGACCTTTGTTCCGCTGACAAAGGACAACCGCCTGTGCGCTAAGGAGATTATCGGCAACCGGGCAAACCTGACGAAGTGGCAGGATGATTTTCACGCCTACATGGTGGAGAAATATCCCGACTTGGAGCGTGGGGAAAGCGCCAGCAAGACAGGCCGGAAGCATATCCCCACCCGGCTTTTCAAACAGGCGGTTTCCCTCTCCCGGCAGGCAAGAGCCATTGAAGCCACACTGGACGGCATTAACCCGCTGAACGCCGGAAAGAAAAAAGAGGAAGCCCTCTCCATGCTGAAAAAGTGGTTCCCGCAGATGGAGAATTTCTCCGGGCAGTTGAAAAAGTACAAGGTCACAATCAATGACCTGCTGGCAGAAAATGAGAAGCTGGAAGCACGAGCCAGAGCCAGCGAGAGCGGCAAAATCAAAGACCGCATGGAGCGGGCAAAGCTGGAAAGCGAACTGCACGATATGCAAAGGCTGGTTGACCGTATCCCGCCGGATATACTGGCGGAACTGAAACGGCAGCAGCGGCAGTATGGAAAGGAAAGGTGATTTTATAAGTAACAATATCAGATACAAAAAGGAAACAGAAGTCGTGACTTTTCAGGGAAAGGAAATCACGCTGGAAAACCTCTCCCCGGTGTTCACGCCGGAGCAGGAAGCGACCAAACGCCGGGAACTGGAGCAGCAGCTTTATGAGGTGTTCCGCAAATATGCCGATAAGCGGCAGAAAGAGGAAGCCGGGGCATAAATCCCGAAGCCATCGTTGATTTGCGGGGCTGCTGGCGGTATAATAGAACTGTCAGCAGCTCCGTTTCTTTTTAAGAAAAGGAGCGACAAAATGAATAACAGGATAGACGCGATCTATGCAAGGCAATCGGTAGACAAAAAGGACAGCATTTCCATTGAAAGCCAGATTGAGTTTTGCAAATACGAATTGAAAGGCGGGAACTGTAAGGAATACACAGACAAAGGGTACAGCGGCAAGAACACAGACCGCCCGAAGTTTCAGGAACTGGTGCGGGATATTAAGCGGGGCTTGATTGCAAAGGTCATTGTTTACAAACTTGACCGTATCAGCCGTTCCATTCTGGACTTTGCCAACATGATGGAACTGTTCCAGCAGTACGATGTGGAGTTTGTGTCCTCTACGGAGAAGTTTGATACCTCCACCCCGATGGGGCGGGCTATGCTGAATATCTGTATCGTGTTCGCCCAGCTTGAACGGGAAACGATACAGAAGCGGGTGACAGACGCTTACTACTCCCGCAGTCAGCGGGGCTTCAAGATGGGCGGGAAAGCCCCTTACGGCTTCCACACCGAGCCTATCAAAATGGACGGTATCAACACAAAGAAGCTGGTGGTAAACCCGGACGAAGCGGCCAATATCCGGCTGATATTTGAGATGTACGCCCAGCCCACAACCTCTTACGGGGACATTACCCGGTACTTTGCCGAACAGGGGATTTTGTTCTACGGCAAGGAACTGATACGCCCCACACTGGCGCAGATGTTACGCAATCCCGTCTATGTGCAGGCGGACTTGGATGTGTACGAATTTTTCAAAAGCCAGGGTACGGTTATCGTCAATGACGCCGCCGACTTTACGGGGACAAACGGCTGTTATCTGTATCAGGGGCGGGATGTGAAGCCCAGCAAGAAAAACGACTTGAAAGACCAAATGCTGGTGCTGGCTCCCCATGAGGGCATTGTTCCGGCGGATATATGGCTGGCTTGCCGCAAGAAGCTGATGAACAACATGAAAATCCAGTCCGCCCGAAAAGCCACCCACACATGGCTGGCGGGGAAAATCAAGTGCGGGAACTGCGGATATGCGCTTATGAGTATCTTCAATCCGTCCGGCAGGCAATATCTCCGCTGTACGAAACGGCTGGACAATAAAAGCTGTCCGGGCTGTGGGAAAATCATCACTTCCGAACTGGAAGCGGTGGTTTACCAGCAGATGGTGAAGAAGCTGGAAAAGCACAAGACGCTGACGGGCAGGAAGAAAGCGGCAAAGGCCAATCCCAAAATCGCCGCCCTGCAAGTAGAGCTTCTCCATGTGGACAGCGAGATTGAAAAGCTGGTGGACAGTCTGACGGGCGCGAACAATGTCCTGCTCTCCTATGTGAATGTGAAGATAGCGGAACTGGACGGGCGCAAGCAGGAACTTGTGAAGCAGATAGCCGAGCTGACGGTGGAAACCATCAGCCCGGGACAGGTCAACCAGATTTCCGGCTACCTCGACACATGGGACGATGTATCCTTTGACGACAAGCGGCGGGTGGTGGATTTGATGATTACCACCGTTGCCGCCACAAGCGACAGCTTGAACATTACATGGAAAATCTGACGGGCGGTAATCCTCCCGTCAGACCGTTACCCTGTGTAGTCCCTTGTAAACTGTACTTTCTCACCGTAGAGACCACAAACTGGCTTTGATGCAGTTCTCCTGCTGCCGCAGGAATGAAATTTTAGGAATGAGTTTGAGCACATTTTCCTGCACGATATCCTTGATTAACTCTGGATCGGAAAGATTTTTTCGTGCAGTAGCGTACATCAGCCGCTCGTATTCCAGGTAAAACTGAGTCATAAATTCCCGGTCATCGGGATCCTCGATGGCTGCACAGATCAACGCTAGCATAATAGTTTACACCTCTACATTTTAAAAAATACTTTCTGCAATTCGAATGATGTCTTCACGGTCGATAAGAATGGGAGCATTGATAGCATAAGGCTGTGATACAACGCTGAGTACATATCCCTGGGATTCATTGACGACAATTATTTTGAGAATACCTCTTTTATCGCCGGTGGTATTGGTCTGGTCGATCAGAAATGCAGGAAGGCCACAAATTTGGATATGCTCAACTTCGGTATCCTCCGTATCTACGGTTATATTTGGGCTCAAATCAATATTGAGACGATCTCCATTTTTTGTGCGGTATCGTACCCACGAAGAATGAGCGAGACTGTTTTCCTCTATCAGTTCATATCCATCGGGAATCCAAGCGGGTTGGAGGTCTTCCAACGTGGTCCAGTCCGCTGGGGAAGTGTTTGATATTTCAAAAGTAACGCCATCGTGAAAGGTATCCATAATCATATTCAATGTCCCGGCCCGGAACTCCGGAAAGGCCGCAAAGGCGATGGAGAGGATCAGAATCCCCAGCAGCGCCACCAGGGCTACCGTTTTGAGAATTCTCACCGTGGTACGGCCTGCGGTCCGGGTATTTTTCTTTCGGAAAGCCCGATTGATGGCCTTCAGACAGGCACGGCGGACTTCCTGGGGCACCTCCGCATCCGGGTCCTCGCGGAGCCTACGGTTTTCCTCCAGCGCCTGATTGCCCTGGACCTCCGCCACATGGTCCATCAGCATGGTAAACAGGCTGTCCGCATAGTTTTCTTCCAGTTGTTCACGCCGATTCATAAGAAACTGTCCCCCCTTGGCTGGAGTAAGCTGCGCGGCAAATGATCAAAACATATCCTATTTTGTAATAGACGCATATGGCCCAGTTATGCAACAGGAAAATGTGCTGAGATCGTTCGTTTTGATCCATCATAGCAGAAAGGGCTGTTATCTCAATGCTCAGGCGTTGAGATAGCAGCCCATATTATTTTACTATAAATCCTGCCCTTTGCCTATCTCTTTGTCGGAAAAGAACCATTTCTTTTGCATCCTTATAGGTATCACGGTTCCTTTGTGCAGCAGCAGATCAGCGGATAACCTGTTGCAAAACGGAGAAGAGGCCGTCTTTCTAAAAAAACAAATAGGGTGTGGGAGTATGGGAACCTGGGCAATACGATTGAGCGGATTCTCACAGAGGCTGGTGCTGATGTTTTTCCTGCTGCTGTGCGGACTGGGGCTGCTGGCAGGGGTGATTCAAGATTCCTTCCATGGGCAGGCGTTTCTCCTGGCGGTGGTGTGTCTGGTGCTTACGTGGGTAATTTTGCCCAGAGTGACCGCCCTGTTGGAACGAATGGGAGCTAAACGGTGCTGCCTGCTGCTGATCTGTCTCTGCTTTCTGGTCAAGCTGGCGTGGGTGCTGTTGGTACAGGCTCCCATCGAGGGGGACTATGCCACCTTCTGGGGGTATGCCAATTCCCTTGCCACCCACGAGGTCATTGACAGCGGGCGATATATTGCACTCTTTCCCCATATCTTCGGCTATGCGGAGTTTCTCAGCCTCTTTCTTGCACTGTTCGGCAGCAGCCCCTGGGTTCCTGTACTGCTGAATGTGCTGCTGAGCGTTTGCTCCGGGTATCTGCTCTTTCAGCTCTGCCTGGACTGGTTTGGGCAGAGAGCCGCCTGCGGGGCTATCCTTTTCTGGACCTTCTGCCCCTCACAGACCATGTATAACAGCCTGATTCTGTCCGAACCGCTGTATACCACGCTGATGTTGGCCTTTCTGCTGCTGGTTTCCCGCCTGACTGCCTGCACAAAGCGTGTTCGTATGGCAACAGCGGGGGTGCTGGCCGGCGTGCTGCTGAGGCTGATCCAGGCTACCCGTCCCATCGGTGTGATCTGGGCCATTGCAGTGGTGCTGTGGCTGTTGTTCCTTGCTTTGCCGCACTGGCAGAAGGGGGAGGGGAGAGCGCTCTGCTCGATTTTCCTGCCGGTTATGCTGGCGGTCTATGTGCTGACCGGGCTGCTGTGGCAGGCGCATCTGGAGGCACGGATCGGGGAACAGCCCTCCACGGTGCCCGGCTACAGTCTTCTGGTAGGTTTCAACCAGGAATCCGCCGGATGCTGGAATCGGGAGGACAGCGACCGTCTGTATCAATACAGCGATCAGCCTGGAGCAACAGCCCAGTGGGCACAGGAACAGATGAAGGCGGATGCGCTGGAGCGCATCACTTCGGGAGACATCCAGTATCCGACGCTGATATATGAAAAACTGCGGGGGCTGCTGGGGAGCGACGACAGCTGCGTGGGATATCTTACCAGCGTAGTGCGCCATGTCCAGTTTTTCCGGCTGATTTGCAATGGATACTATTATTTGCTGCTTATGCTGGCACTGGCCGGGGCGGTCCGTCTGTGGAAGGACCGGAGCGGGGGAGCCTGCCTGCTGGTCCCCCTGTACTGCGAGGGCCTGATTCTGGCTCAAATGCTGGTGGAGGTGGCGGGCAGATATCACTATTCTCTGATTCCCATGCTCATCCTGTTGGGCTGGTTCCAAAGGCAAGAACGCCTGGATCAGAAGTTGGTTCGAGCGTTTAAAAGAGCCTAATGAACATCCGATAGACAACATTCGGAGCTAGAAGAAAAGCCCTGTAACCGTAATAGTCCGGCCGCACAGGGGTATCACCGAAACCGTCCGGAGCAAAAAAGACTGTTGCACGAGTGTTAAGCCCATAGGTACACAATGTGTACCTATGGGCTTAAGCCGTGTATGGGGAGAGAACGATTTTGCGGAACAGATGCTACATAATAGCTCTAATATGTCATGTCAAAAGTCAAGAACTAGGGTAGCCTTTTTATTGCCTGACTGTTTTATATAAATTTTACTTATATTTTTCGTCACCTGTATAGATACGACGACAGAGGTGTTTTATACTCATTTTATCTATGACATATACCGTCCCGGCTGGGACGGATTCCGAAAGAACCGGAGAGATTTCCATGACCGACCCCAAATGTGCATCTGTCCGCCAATGGATTCTATGCCTGATCGTGCTGGCGGTCACGGTGCTTTTATTTCTGCCTCAGGGCCGCCAATACTTTCAGGCTCTGGCCACAAACGGCATCTCCCATGAGCCGGGGACAGTGAAGACTGTTTTGTCTGAGGAGCTCTCGGACAGCGATTTGAAAGGCGGGCAGCAGCTTGGGGTTCAGGAGCTGGAGATTCTCATGGACAGCGGCGAAACCATCCGCCTGACCAATTATTTGACCGCTACTCACAATATCCTGGCGCAGACCGGTTCCCGAGTGATTGTCTGCGTGGATGCGCCGGAAAATGTGGAGCCCTACTACACTCTCTACAACTATGACCGGACGGGCGGAGTGGTGGCGATTCTGACGGTATTTCTGCTGCTTATGGCGGCTGTGGGCGGACGGAAAGGACTGGCGTCGGCACTCGCGGTGGTGTTCTCCCTTGCCTTCTTCCTGCGGGTGACGGTGCCGGCTATCTATGAGGGAGCCTCTCCGCTCCTTATGGGCATGACGTCTGTACTGGCAGCCGCGGTGGTGACCATCCTGCTGCTTTACGGTCCAACGTTCCGTGGCGCTATAGCCGTGGGCGTGACGCTGGCCGGAGAAAGCACGGCCTGCCTGTTGTTCTGGGTGTTTTCGCGGCTTCTGCACCTGACCGGTTTTCAGACCTCTGACGCTGAAAGCCTGCTTGTGGTGGCACAGAACACGGGACTTAATCTCTCCACAGTGCTTTTTGCCGCCACTATGATTGCCTCCCTTGGTGCGGTGATGGATGTGGCCATGTCCCTGCTGTCGGCCCTGTGGGAGCTGTGCGATGTGGGAGAACGGACTCCCCGGGAGCTTTTCCGCGCCGGACTGAATATCGGCCGGGATATGATCGGTATCAACTGCAACACGCTGATCTTCGCTTTCGCCGGCAGTTCGCTGATGACCATACTGGTACTCTATTCCTACGGCACCCAGGCCAATCAGCTGCTGTCCTCCGATTATCTGGCCCAGGAGCTGGCTCAGGGGCTGTGCGGCACCTGCGGAGTGATCCTTACGGTACCTCTGGCCGTGGCCGCGGCAGCATGGCTGTTCCCCAAGATAAAAGATCCTGGCACAGCTAGTTTGCATAAAATAAAACCTGCCCGGCGATAATCGCCGGAGCGCGGCCGGACCGGCAAAGGGCGCCCTTTGCGTTGCTCTATTGAAAAATAGAGCAGGGTGTGCGCTGCCTCTGCGGCCGCCCGGCGGAGATGCCCCTGGCGGGAAATCCACAGGAAAGGATGTTATTTGTCTTGAAGAAGTGTGTGAAACGAAATGCGGCCCTGTCCCTGCTGCTGGCGCTGACCCTGACGCTGCAGCTGGCCCCGGCGGCATCCGCCGTTGGGCCCGCCGCCGCTGCGCCCGCCGCCGCTGTGCCGGCGGAGATCAACGCTGAAACGGTATGGCGCTACCTGGACGACGGCTCCGACCCGGCCGCCGGTCTGACCGACCGCACCGACTGGGCCGACCCCACCTATAACGACTCCGGCTGGGAGACTGCCAAGGGCAGCTTCGGCGCCAAGAACGGCGGCGCCGATGGCATGGACGGCGGCCACGCCATCACCACCCTGCTGGACCAGTACAAGGAGGACGGAAAGACCGACAAGGAGGCCTTCTTCTTCCGCACCACCGTCCAGGTGGAGGAGCCGGACGCGGTAACCCAGATCACCGGCAGCCTGCTCTATGACGACGCGGCCACCGTGTACCTCAACGGTGCCAAGATCGCCGGCTTTGACGACAGCGATATAACCAGCAACCTCCAGTACGGCGGCTCCAACGATTCCGCCCCCAAGACCGGCGAAATCAGCGTAACCGCCCCGGAGCTTCTTGAGCTGCTGGTGGAGGGGGAGAACACCGTGGCCGTGGAGCTCCACCAGGGCCGCGCCAGCAGCTCCGACATCTACTTTGCGTTTACCTCCCTGGAGTTCAGCACCGAGCCTCTTCCCGCGGTGGCCGCCCTGCTGGACGGGGAGACGCAGTGGAGTTATCTGGACAACAACACCGACCCCGCCGGCGACCCCGAGGGCGCGGGCTATGACCGCACCAGCTGGACGGCGGCCGACTTCGACGACAGCAAGTGGGAGACGGCCTCCGGCCCCTTCGGCTCCAAGCGGGGCGCCGCGGAACTGGAGAGCGGCTACACCGCCGAGACCGTCCTGGACGGCTGCGACGGCAGCAGCGACACCCCGGCCTACTTCTTCCGCACCACCTTCAGCATCCCCTCCCTGGATGGGATGACCAAGCTGGTGGGCACCCTCCAGCACGACGACGGCGTGATCGTGTACATCAACGGCCAGCGGGTGGCGGCCTTTGACGACGTCGCCTGCGATGCCAGCGGAAACTCCCTGGGGCACGGCTTTGACGCCAACCTCCAGTACGGCGGCGCCAATTCCGGCACCCCGATCACCAGCACCTTTACCCTCACCGACCTGACCCTGCTGCAGGTGGGGGAGAACACCATCGCCGTGGAGCTGCACAACGGACGCCAGAGCAGCTCCGACGTGTGGTTCCACTTCACCGACCTGCACCTCACTGACGAGCCCATCTCCTCCGACGTGACTGACATCTCCCTCTTCGTGGGCGCGGACGAGACCGAGCGGAACCTGACCTGGTATACCGGCTACAGCCAGCCCGGCCAGGTACTGGTGGCCAAGGAGAGCGAGCTGACGGACGGCCAGATGCCCGAGAGCGCCGCCTGCTTTGATGCGGTCTCCAGCCTGTCCAACGACGGCGGCCTGTACTCCAACCAGGCCACCATCACCGGCCTGGAGGCCAACGCCACCTACGCCTATCAGCTGGTAAACGGCGAGGTGAGCAGTGAGATCCACACCTTCACCACCGGCGAAACGTCGGATGGCTTCTCCTTCGCCCTGGCGGGCGACCCCCAGATCGGCGCGGGCAGCACCGCCAGCGACATCGAGGGCTGGGACAAGACCCTGGGCCTGCTGGCCTCCGACCCCGCTTTTGACGGCCTCGACTTCCTCCTGTCTGCCGGCGACCAGGTGAACACCGCCAACAACGAGGAGGAGTACAACGGCTATCTGAACCACGAGGAGCTGACCGGCCTGGCAACTGCCACCGTGGTGGGCAACCACGATTCCTCCAGCGCCGCCTACAGCCAGCACTTCAACGAGCCCAACGTGAGCGGTAAGGGCACCACCACCGCCAGCAGCGACTACTACTTTGTGTACGGCAACACGCTCTTTATGGTGCTCAACAGCAACAGCATGAGCACTGCTGAACACAAAGCTTTCATGGAAAATGCCATCGCGGCCACTGCGGGTCAGGGCATCCAGTGGAAGGTGGTCACATTCCACCACTCCATCTACTCCGTGGCCAGCCACGCGGTGGAGGGCGACATCCTTCAGCGCCGGGAAGAGCTGGTGCCCATCTTTGAGGAGCTGGACATCGACGTGGTGCTCATGGGCCACGACCATGTGTATGTGCGCAGCTATATGATGAACGGCCTTACCCCCATTACCGAGAGCGACAAGTACACCGACGCCGACGGGAATGGCGTGCCCGAGGCGGTTTACGCCCCCAACGGCATCCTGTATGTGACCGCCAACTCCGCCTCCGGCAGTAAGTTTTACAATATTCAGACGAATCTTGAATTTCCCTATGCCGCGGTGATGAACCAGGAGCGGGTGCCCAACATCTCCCGGGTGGATGTGACCGACGACAGCTTCACCGTCACCACCTACCGCACCAGCGACATGAGCGTGGTGGACACCTTCACCATTTACCGCAACGCACGCCCGGCGGAGGATCTGACCCCGGCTAAGGGCTTTGCCAACGGAGAAACCGATCTGAATGTGACAGCGATCGGCCGCTACACCTCCGGACAGTATGACGTGGACGGCGGTGTCATGGAGATCGTGGCCTACAACACCGCCAACCGGCACGCCTACGCCGTCAACGGCAAGAGCGGCGTGCTGGCCATCCTGCCCATGGGCAGGATGGAAGCCGGCGATACGCTAACCAGTCTCAGGGGGCGTACTTTCGACGTGAGGGCCGCAGTGAAGGCGATGGATGAAAGCTTCCAGTACGGGGACATGACCTCCGTGGCCGTCTCCCCTGACGGCAGCACCCTGGCGGTGGCCCTGCAGGCAGACAGCTATAAGGAAGCCGGCCGGGTGGCACTGTTTGCCTGTGACACCGACGGCGATCTGGAGCTCACCCGCGTGGTGGAGGTGGGCGTGCAGCCCGACATGATTACCTTCGCCGACAACAACAGCACCGTCCTCACCGCTGACGAAGGCGAGCCGCGCGAGGGCTATGGCAGCGGCACGTCCGACCCCAAGGGCTCCGTGAGCATTGTGAACGTGGCCGCCGGCGAAGCCACAGTCGTGACCTTTGATGACTTTGATACGCAGCGGGAGGAACTGGCCCAGGCCGGCATCGTGCTCAAGAAGGGAACGGCACCCTCCGTGGACTTTGAGCCTGAGTACATCGCCGTGTCCGGCGGCAAGGCCTACGTCACTCTGCAGGAGGCCAACGCCATCGCGGTGCTGGACATCGCCTCCAAAACCTTCACCGGCGTGTATTCCGCGGGCTTCGAGGACTACAGCGTTACCCCCGTGGACATCGACAAGGAAGACGAGAAATACAATCCCCAGAGATATGAGGGCCTGCTGGGCATCCGTATGCCTGACGGAATCGCTGCCTTTGAGGTAAACGGCACTACCTATCTGGTCACCGCCAACGAGGGCGACAGCCGAGAATGGGGCGATTATCTCAATGAGAACGAAGCCAAAAAGGGAGCTGCCTCCCCCGCCGGCAACATCAAAGAGGATCAGGTAGGCGGCAAGGTGGTCTACTTCGGTGAAGAGGCCGAGAATGAGAGCGCCAAGGGATACGACGGCCTGGACAAGACCAAGGATTACCTGTTCGGCGGCCGCTCTTTCACCGTGTATGAGGTGAACGGGGACGGCATCACCGAGGTCTTTACCAGCGGCGACGATTTCGAGCGCCTTACCGCCCAGTACCTGCCCGAGTACTACAACTGCTCCAACGACAACGCGGTTCTGGACGACCGTTCCGGCAAGAAGGGCCCCGAGGCCGAGAGCATCACCGTGGGCACGGTGGACGGCCGCACCTACGCTTTCGTGGCACTGGAGCGCACCGGCGGCGTCATGGTCTACGATGTGACCGAGCCGGCGGACAGTGAGTTCGTCAATTACATCAACTCCCGCGACTTTGACAGCATCGTTCCCGGCTCCGGGCAGTACGAGGACGGGGAGCTGGACAAGTGGGTCACCGGCGGCGACGTAGCCCCCGAGGGCTTGGCTTTCATCCCCGCCGATGTGAGCCCCACGGACAAGGACCTGTTGCTGGCCGCCTGCGAGGTGAGCGGCACCGTGGCGGCGTATGAGCTCACGCCCAATCAGGCGCAGGAGCCTGACGACGGCAATCAGGGCGGCGGAGGGGGCGGCTCCGGTTCCGCCACCTATTCCGTGACGGTGCCCGGCGACATCGCCAACGGCGCTGTGACGGTGACGCCCAGCCGGGCCTCCGGCGGCCAGACCGTGACCGTCACGGCGACCCCGGAGGAGGGGTACGAGGTGGAGCGGGTCACCGTCACCGACAGCAGCGGCAATGAGATCGCGGTGAGCGAGAAGGGCGACGGCAAGTACAGCTTCATCATGCCCCGGGGCGGGGCGAGGGTGACGGCGGAATTCGCCCCCATCGGCGAGGAGCCCCAGCCCGCCGGCCTGCCCTTCACCGATGTTTCCGAGGGCGCGTGGTACTACGACGCGGTGGAATACGCCTATGAAAACGGGCTGATGAAGGGCACCTCCGCCGCCACCTTCGCCCCCGGCGGCACTCTGAGCCGGGCCATGCTGGCGCAGGTGCTGTGGAACCTGGAGGGGAACCCCGCCGGGTCCGCCGGGGGGTACAGCGACGTGGCCCCCGGGGCGTGGTACTACGGGGCGGTACAGTGGGCCTCCAACCAGGGCGTGGTCAACGGCATCGGGGACGGCAGCAGCTTCGCCCCCGACGGCAGCATCACCCGGGAGCAGATGGCGGTGATGCTCTACCGCTACGCCCAGTACAAGGGCTATGACGTGAGCCAGGCGGGCATGGAGGTCCGGGAGTTCACCGACTACGATCAGATCTCCGGCTGGGCCCTGGAGGGCATGACCTGGGCGGTGAACGCCGGCATCATCAGCGGCGTGGGCAGCAACACCCTCAACCCCCTGGGCACCGCCTCCCGCGCCGAGGCGGCCGCCATACTCATGCGCTTCTTGGAGGCCGCGGAGCGGTGACCCTTTCATCTCTTTTCAAACAAGCGAGGGAATGATATGAATTTTAAACGAATGGCCGGTTTTATGCTGGCACTGGTTCTGATTTTGTCTCAGCTTCCCGCCCAGGTCCTTGCGGCCGGCTTCGTGCCGGCCGCGGGCCCTGCGGCGGTAACCGGCTTAACCGGCGCGGGGACGCAGGAGGATCCCTATCAGATCTCCAGCGAGGCGGAGCTGATCTTCGCCGCGGAGCAGCTCAACGGGAACAATTCCGCCTATACCGGCAAGACCTTCCGGATGACGGCCGACATCACCATGTCGGATGACAGCTTCCCCATGATCGATGAGTTCACCGGGGTCTTTGACGGCAACGGGCACACCATCTCCAACCTGACCATCAAGGACGAGACTACGGGCACCGTCAGCGGGTACGGCGTGGCCTTCATCCGGGTGAACAGGGGCACGGTGGAGAACCTGACCTTCCGGGGGGCGGACATCTCCACCCAGGCCGATTCCAGCGGGGACGGCTATTCCGGCGCCGCCGTGGCGGTGGCCGAAAACCAGGAGGGCGGTGTGATCCGCCGGGTGGCCGTGTACGATTCCACGGTGAACGCCCCAAAAATGAGCAAGGCCGCCGGCATCGCGTCTATCAGCGGCCGGGATCCCGGCGTCCACGCGGAGATCACCGACTGCCTGGTTGCAGACAGCAGCTTCACCGCCGGCCCCCGTTCTGCGGGAAATGGGACCGGTGTGATTCTGGGCGGCATCGCGGGCTACAGCGCCACCAGCGTGCTGGAGAACTGCTACGTCTCCAACGTTACCCTGACCGGGGCCTCCGCCACCGACAGCCCCTTTAACGCGGGTCTTATCTGCGGCTACGCCAACGAGGTGGATATGAACGGCAACGTGGCCGTGAGCGGTGAAATTATCTATGTGGACGGCTTTAACGACATCTACGCCGGCGCCATCTGCCCCCGGATCATAGAAGAGGGCGCCCAGACCCACGACAATCTGGCGGTGAACGGCGGACTGACCATCGAGCCCGCGGGAACCCCTATCTGCCACAAGCCGGGGACGGCTGTAGAGGCGGACGAACTGACCAAGGAGAAGTACGCGGAGATCGGCTGGAACCTGGACGCCACCTGGAAGCTGGAGGACGGCGTGCCGGTTCTCCGGGCGCCCGGCGACATGGCTCCGTTGGAGCTGGCGGGCAGCGGCACGGCGGGCGACCCCTATCAGATCGCCGACAAGGAGGATCTGCTGTACGCCGTGGGCCTGCTGAACAGCAGAGACGTGCGGATCCAGGGCAAGTCCCTTCTGCTGACTGCGGACATCGATATGTCCGGGGAGAACTTCCCCATGATCGACGAATTCACCGGGGTCTTTGACGGCGGCGGCCACAAGATCTCCAATCTGACCATCAATGACGACACCACCGGTAAGCGCACGGAGTACCGGGTGGGCTTTGTCCGCGTCAACACCGGCTCCATCCAGAATATCGTGTTCGATCACCCGGTGATCACCTCCACCGCCGACTGCGGCGAGGACGGCTACTCCGGCGTGGCCGTGGTGGCCGGCGAAAACGGTCACGGCGGCTCCATCCGCGCCTGCGCGGTGATCGACGCGGAGGTGACCGCCCTTAACGCCAGCAAGGTGGCCGGCATCACCGCCCTCAACGGCCGCTATGAGGGGATCAACGCCTCCATCAGCAACTGCTTTGTCAGCGGTGACTTCACCTGCGGCTCCCGCTCCGGCCAGTACGGTCCGCAGCCTGCCGGCATCGCGGGCTACAGCGCCACCAGCAGCATCCTCAACTGCGTGGCCGACGTGGACATCACCATTGAGGGCGACAGCGATCAGGTCTATGCCGGCATCATCTGCGCCTATCCCAATACCGTGACCCTCCGCGGCAACGTGGCCTACGGAGGCAGCATCACCACCACCGGGGAGAACGCGAAAGAGGATTTCGGCCGCATCTACGCCTTCACGGGCTTCCAGAGTTCCCTCACGCTGAGCAATAACCTGGCCTGCGAGGAAATCACCTTCAATGACATCCCCGCCGGCTCGGAAATCCAGAACGGCCGGACGGTCTCCGCGGACGCCCTGGGGGAGCAGGCCACCTATGAGGACATCGGCTATGACTTCACGCTTATGTGGAAAATGGAGAACGGCCACCCCATGCCCCAGCCCTTTTCCTACGGCAATGACCAGGTTAACCGCCTGACCGCCACCATCTACGGCGATCCCGCCACACAGATGGGCTTCACCTGGTACTATGAGAGTGGTGAGGACGCGGTGCTCCGGGTGAGCGCCAGCCCTGACATGAGCGAACCGATGGAATTTGCAGCCGTAGCCCTGGAGACCGAGAACGGCTGGCGCCTCCAGTCCGCCGCCCAGGGACTGCAGCCCGGCACCCGCTACTACTATCAGGTGGGCAGCACCACGGATAATGTGTTTTCCGCCGTGGGTTCCTTCACCACCGCGCCGGAAGACGGCGGCTTTACCTTCCTCAGCCTCTCCGACACCGAGGCCAAGGATTTCACCGGGGCCGAAACCGCCGCCATCTCCATGGCGTCGGCGCTGCAGGCGGCGCCGGACGCGGCCTTCCTGCTTCACAGCGGCGACTTTGTGTCCGCCGGACGCGGCGAGGAGGGCTGGCAGGATCTGCTGTTCCAGAGCGCGGACCTGCTGCTGGATCTGCCCCTGGCCCCCACCGCCGGAGACGAGGACGGCGAGGGCTTTGCCGACCACTTCTATGTGAGCCGGGCGGCAGAGGGGAAGGACTACTACAGCTTTGACTACGCCAACGCCCACTTTGCCGTGCTGGACACCAACGACGACGCCGTGCAGTGCCTGTCCGAGGCTCAGCTGACCTGGCTGAGGCAGGACGTGACGGCCGCCCGGGCGGAGGGTGCTGACTGGATTATCCTCAGCCTTCACAAGGGGCCCTATACCTCCGGTGCCCACGCCGACGATGCGGATATCGCCGCGCTGCGGGATGTGCTGTTGCCAGTGATGGAGGAGCTGGAGATCGACCTGGTGATCCAGGGCCACGACCACATCCTGGGCAGGACCTATCCGCTTGCAAGCGGCGGCGCAGATGACTGCGCCACCTATACGGAGACCGTCAACGGCAAGCGGTTTGAGTACAGCATCTCCCCGGAGGGCACGGTCTACCTGGAGCCCGGTTCCGCCGGGACGGAGCGGGACAGCCAGATCGGCGCCATGACCACTGAGGAACTGGACGCGTATATCTCCGGCTTTGCCCGCAGCGACCAGAGGGGCGTGCCCACTTTCGCTGTGGTGACGGTGGACGGCGGCCGCCTCTGCGTGGGCATGTACGAAATCAAAATGGAGATGTGCCCCACCATGATCGACGGCTTCGGCATCGACAAGGAGGTCTCCACCGTGGAGGCGCAGATCGCCGGCGGGGAGATGGCCCCGGCCCGGCAGGCCTATGACGCCCTCAGCGACGACCAGCGCCGCCAGGTGTCCAACTACCATCTGCTGGTGGAGGCAGAGGCCCCCGGCCTGGCGGAGGACGGCGGACTCTGGCTGGACGACACAGCCGCACAGCGGCGGGCCGTCACCGTCCGAAATGACACGAATCTGACCTTCACCGACGTGCCCGTTCTGGTGCGGCTGGAGCAGGCCCCCTCTGAGAGGATGCAGTTCTATACCGCCGAGGGCGAGCGGCTGCCCAGCGAGGTGGAGACCTACGACGCCGACGGCGTCACCACCGTCTGGGTGCGGGTGCCCGAGGCGGCCGCCGAAAGCGTCACCGGGCTGTGGGTCTACTTCGGCGGCAGCGACGGCGAGGATCCTGCCGCCGTGTGGAACGACGATTACCGCCTGGTGGAGCACTTCGCCGGCTCCTCGGAGGACAGGGGAACGCGGACCGACTCCACCGGCAGTCAGACCGGCACGGTGCGGGGCTCCCTTGCGTCCGTCACCGTGGACGGCGACGCGGCCGCGCAGTTTGACAATGCCAGCATCACCTATGCCAGTATCGGCGATGATTACGACCGGATCAGCGTCAGCGCCGTGTTCTCCATGACGCAGGAGGATCTCCAGAAGATCGAATCCACCGGCGCGCTGGTCTCCAAGTACCTGCAGGGCGACCCCACCGGCCACAATGCCTATCTGCTGGGGGTGGCCTCCGACGGGGATCTCTACACGGACTACACCTGCCGCTGGTGGCGGAGCAATGCCACGCAGCATAAGACCTACCGCAACGACCTCCCCGCCCCGGACGGCACGCCCCATCTGGTGACCCTGACCTACGACGGCTTTACCGTCGGCACCTATCTGGACGGCGAGCCCGTTTCGGAGGAGACGGTGTTTATCGAGAGCGGCACCTTCCTGGACCGATCCATCCCCACGGTCATCGGGGCCTTTTCCGACGGTGCCGAAGGCGGCTTCCACGGCACAATCCATGAGGTGCAGATTACGGGCGAGCGCACCAACGCCCAATGGGAGGCCTTCCGCTACGCCTGCTATCTCGGCGACGCCGTGACAGTTGGCCCAGCCGAACAAAAGGAGGGCGGCCTGACCCTGGCCGCCGATGCCGCCGGACGCGGCGAGACCCTGGCCGCCGGTCAGGTACAGATCGCCGGCGTGGCCGGCCGGTCCGGGGCGCTGACGGCTGATGTGGACGGCACGGCGGTTGATCTGGGAATCGTCCCCGCCGGCGCTTTCAACGTAGAGCTGCCCCTGAACGGCACCGGCAGCCACAGGGTGACGCTCCGGCTTGCCGCAGACGGGCGGACAGCCCAGTGCGCTTTCCAGCTGGAGACCGCCGACACAGCCGCCCCGACTCAGCCCACCCTGTCTACTGAGAGCGGCGAAGACAGCCAAACGCTCACTGTACAGCCGGCGGCGGAGGAGACCGACATCATCCAGGTGGAGTTCTACCAGGCGGAAGCCGCCCCGCTCACCGGCGAAACCCTCCGGGTCTGCGAGGGCAGCACCAGTGATACCGTTCCCGGCAGCGACATCGATCCAAGGCAGATGGAGTTCGCCCCGGCGGACAGTGTGCAGCGGACCACCACCGGCGAGGACGGTAAAAATCCCTATCAGATCTACGAGGTGACGCTGACGCTGGATCAGCTCTCCGCCGGGACCTACCACTTCGCATGGCAGGGCCAGTCCGACCGCCAGGTTCACGCCTACGCCTACAATTTTGACACCGGAGCATGGGATAAGGTGGCCTCCACCACCGGCGCCGGTGCGCTGACCATGGATGTCACCGTGGAGGGCACGGAGTACACCGAGGACAGCAGGCTTTACCTGATGCTCTTCCGGGGCCTTGGCATGGATCCCGCCGACCGGGACGGCTATGCGCCGGAGGAGGGCCAGTACGACTTCACCATGTTCTGGAACTCCGACACCCAGTATCAGTCCCAGTTCTATCCCGAGATGTTCCTGGAGCAGTACCAGTGGATTGCGGACAGCTATGAGGAGCTCAACGGCATTATCACCTTCAACACCGGCGATGTGACCAACCGCTCCAACCTGAACTATGAGTACAACTGGCGGGTGGCGGACGACGGCTACCAGCTCCTGGAGGAGGCCGGGGTGCCCTACACCATCGCATGGGGCAACCACGACTACCGCTACGACGGCAAGCCCAATGAGGAGCGGCTCTACGAAAAATACTTCCCCCTGTCCCGCTTTGAAGAGAACGCCGGGTCCTGGACGCTGGCGGGCAGCTGCAACGGCACCGACGGTATGGCGCTGACCGGTGAATTCCAGGGCAGCAAGATTATGCTCCTGTCCCTGGGCTACTATCTGGATGCGGAGGTGATCGACTGGGCGGCAGACCTGGTGCCGGAGTATCCGGATTACAGCGTCATCATCCTCACCCACAACTTCTCCAGCGGCGGGCAGATCACCGGCCTGAATACCAGCCTGCTCAAAACAAAGGTTATCGACCCCAATGAGAATGTGAAGCTGGTGCTCTGCGGCCACATCGACGGCGTGGATCTCATCGCGCCCTATGGAAGCAGCCGGCAGTTCTACAGCATCCTGCAGGACTACCAGGGTGAGGGAGGCAACCCGCCCCATGGCGGAGACGGCCTGATGCGTATCATCCAGGTGGACCTGGAGAACGATCTGGTCTACTTCCACACCTATTCCCCGGTCACAGGAGCGACGATCTCCAACTGGGGCAGCGGTATGTATAACCAGGTGGACGGCCTGTACCAGAAGAACAAAGATGAGTTTGCAATTCGGCTGGATCTGGGCGGCGGCACAGAGCCCCGCAGCTTTGACACCGAATCCCTGTACCTGTACGCCGGCGACGCCGTGCAGGTGGGCGCGGCCCAGGCGAGCCCCGGGCAGACGGCCTCCTGCGCAGGAAACGGCGCCACCCTCTGGTATGCCGTTCTCACCGACAGCAGCGGAAACCGCACCGTAACGCCGGTTCAGCCGGTTGCCGCTGCGGAGGCGCAGCCGGTTCTCCAGGCTGAGGGTGGCAGCGGGACAGTGACGCTCCGCTGGGAAAATCTACCTCAGATTGCCGCTGGTATCACCGTGGAGATCACGGCGGACGGCCAGCAATGGCATACCCTGTCTGACGCGCCCCTCTCTGCCGAAGACGCCTGCAGCGGCGCTTATCTGGCGGCTGCGGCGGAAGGCGCCTCCGGCACGGTTAAGGTTTTGGGGCTGGCCAACGGCACTCAGTACACTTTCCGTGTGACTGCTGCTGGAGTCAGCTGCATCGCCTCGGCGGAGACTGACAGCCCGTCTGGCGGCGGTTCCGGCTCCGCCACCTATTCCGTGACGGTGGCCGGCGATATCGCCAACGGCGCTGTGGCGGTGACGCCCCGCCGGGCTTCCGGCGGAGCGACCGTAACCATCACGGCGACCCCGGAGGAGGGGTACGAGGTGGAACAGGTCACCGTCACCGACAGCAGAGGCAATGAGATCGCCCTTACCGATGCCGGAAACGGAAAGTATAGCTTTATCATGCCTCGGGGTGGGGTAAGCGTGACGGCGGAATTTGCCCTCGTTGGCGAAGAGCCCGAGCCCTCCGCTCTGCCTTTCACCGACGTTTCTGAGAACGCATGGTATTACGAGGCGGTGAAGTATGCCTATGACAACGGGCTGATGAACGGCACCAGCAGCTCCGCCTTCAGCCCGGAGCGCACCATCACACGGGGCCAGATTGTCACCATCCTGTGGCGGCTCTCCGGCAGCCCTGTGGTCAACTACCTGATGGATTTCTCCGATGTTGATACGGCCACCTACTACGGCGAAGCGGTGCGCTGGGCGGCCAGCGAGGGCGTCGTGGACGGCTACCGCGGCGGGCTGTTCGGCCCGGACGACCCCATCACCCGTGAGCAGCTGGCTGCGATGCTCTACCGCTACGCCCAGTACAAGAGCTATGACACCACCCAGGGCGGCATGGCGATCCGGGAGTATGCGGACTATGATCAAATCTCCGACTATGCGCTGGAGGCCATGGATTGGGCCGTGAATGCAGGGTTGCTCAACGGCACCGGCGCTGCCATGCTCGACCCGAAAGGCACCGCCACCCGCGCTCAGGCGGCAGCGATGCTGCAAAGGTTTTGCGGACAGTACGAAGCGAACTGAGAGAGGATAAATCCATTACATCTGCAAAGAGGGGGTGGGCATAACCCATCCCCTCTTTGCCGTAAGAAAGCGAATCTATGTAAAGCAACGGAGTCCAGTGCCGGTTATTGCTGAAACTTTTCTTAGAGCAGACAGAGGAACTCCACTATATACTATATGAGGCCATCCGTGATGCTGAACAGATAAATCTCTCCACTTTCGGCAGACAGGCCCTTGTATGAGTCGCAGCAGCAAGCTGACATCTTACAAACCTGAGGAGAAGGTCTGTGATCATGTTATCTGCCGTTCTGCATTTTTGCTAACCTATCACTGTCCACCCTGTTCCGTATGGCATTGGTTCTGCTTCACCACCCGCTCCGGCATCATGCCGGGGCGGGCGTATTTGTTACCGAACGGGTTAGCACCTGGCGCAGTCTATATTGCTCCCGTGTCAGTTCGATAGGTTGCCTCAAAGCTATCGTTTGGTTGACCATACAGCTTTAATACATCTTCTCTGGTTGACCATCCCAGCATCAACCCGCAGGGAATGCGTAGTTCCGTACCGGAAAAGTCGTAGTTACCATATATTACATGAATGCCTCCCACCGTGCTCTCGGCGACGGATATCGTGCTTTCAGTGGTGTTGAAGACACAGATACTAACAACCTGTTCGCGGTCATTAGTCAACGAGATCCATTCCCATTCATAGGACGCATTTGGGCCAACCGCGCCAGCCAAAGAAAGCCCGGCATCCTCCTCGGAAATCACCCACCCGTCGTCAAGGAAAGCCGCAAGGGGAACCGGTAATGTATAAACCGTATCATTGATCTGGATAGAAAAACTTTCCCAATCATTCGGGAGTTCAGGGGATGGCGGGTACAATTCTGCCCCTGCCGTGTCGAGTTCTGTCATAAATTCGAGCGTCATCAAGGTGGAGGTGTGCGGCAGGTAGGTGACTTTCGCAAACAGATTGTAGTCGTTCTCGCTCCACAGCCCACGCCCGTCCTCGAAGCTCTTTTCACTGATATCAAACGAATGGCGTTCACCGGTCATATCTACGCCGCGCAAATAATAGGAGTCTGAACCATAGTCCCCGATTCCCCTCTCATAATCAAATTCCAGCCGTTCCAAATATGCGGCTTCCGGGTGCTCGAGATAGGGTATATCCAAGATTAGAGGGCGGACAAGGAAAAAAGCAGCACCCACACACAATGATTACAACCGTTCTTCCAATTATTTGCTTGAACGATTTATTTGGCTGAGCCAGTTTTACCATAGAAACGAGGGCTATAATCACGGCCAATAGTCCCAAAACGCCATTGACAATTACAGTTTGTATGTATCCTGTAATTCCGATGGCAAGAGCATCGGAACTCGCAAACCAATCCAATACTGCAAAGGCAGTAATAGGTAAGAAAATAAGGATTACAAGCGACAAAACAAATAGTTTTATCCCTTTTTTCTCTGATTTGCAGTTGTGCTTTTCTTGATTAATTCTATCATCGTCCATAAGGTTATTTTTCATCATCGTCTTGGCCTTGGAGTACAGCCCCTGCTGCCGGTTCAGCGTTTTCAGCTGCATACGAATCGAGTCCATAGGTGTATGTTGGCGCAATTCTGCCCAGTTGTCAAGTCCATAGCGGGCGATCTTCCGGGTATCCGCCTTGTCTGTTTTCACTTTGCGCAGGGAGTTGTTTCCGTAATCCTTAATGAGTTTCGGATTGACCGCGCTGACAAAGATGCCCTCCTCATGGAGAAAACGGGCCACCGGCTCATAGTACCGCCCAGTGTGCTCCATGACCACCCGTGTCTCACCGTCCAGGCTTTTCAAGTAGTCTGCCAGCTCCTTGAGTTCACTGCCGGTGTGACCAACAGAAAACGGCTTTGCCACCACTTCCCCAAAAGGGCGGAGAACAGATACTACGCTTTTCCCTTTGGAAACATCGACCCCTGCCACATTGTTCATGTGAATCGTTCCTCATCGTGGATTTGTCTTTGGCGTCCAGCCATTTCATCATTGCCTATCCAATCTATTTGATGACACGGGCGCACCGATGTGGCGGCTCAACCTGCATAAATCGAACGCTGCGAACGAGAGGCTGGCTGACGGACTTTCAAACGGACGCAATAGTCCTTGGAGGCACACATCAGGCCAAGACTCTCTCATTCTAACAGCTTTGGCAACGATGCGGAAAAAGACACGGCTGGCTGCCGTGCCTTGAACCGTAAATATATTGTAATAGGAGGAGTTATGGGACTTCATACATCTGGGGAGGACTATCTGGAGGCCGTGCTGGTACTCCAAAAGGAAAAAGGCATGGTGCACTCCGTGGATGTGGCCCGGTACCTGGAGGTCACAAAACCCAGCGTGTGTCATGCGGTGGCGACCTTGCGGGACGGGGGATTCCTGACGATGGACGGCGACTATTTCCTGCATCTGACCGACATTGGCCGGGAAGTGGCGGAACAAATCTACGAAAAGCACCGTTTCTTTACCGAACGTCTGATTGCCGCCGGTGTGGATCCGAAAACCGTAGAGGCAGATGCCTGCCGGATTGAGCATGTTATCAGCGATGAGAGTTTCCAAAAATTAAAGAAACAACTCATGTAACCTGTGGAAATCGATCTCATTCCGCCAAGAGTGTCTTTGAAATTGAGGATGACCAACATGCAAAACGATCCACGCTCACGAATTCTCCTATTGCTACAACTTCTTTTGGAACAGACGGACGAGCACCACTATGTGTCCGGCACAGATATTCTGCGATTTTGGGCATCCCACGGCATCCAAGCCACCCGGAAAAACGTCTACAGCGATATTCGACTGCTCATGGACTCTGGCGTGGACATCATCTGCATCAAAAGCACGCAAAACCGCTACTTCATCGGCTCCCGCCTGCTGGAGCTGCCGGAACTGAAACTGCTGGTAGACGCTGTGGAGTCCTCCCACCTCATCACGGAGAAGAAAAGCGCCGCCCTCATCGAGAAGTTGGGGCACCTCACCAGCCGGCACAACGCCGCGCTCCTGAACCGCCCCGTCTACATGGACGGTACGGCCAAGCCGGACAACGAGGCCGTATACTATGCCATTGATACGATCCAGACGGCGATCCATGAACAGCGGGCCATCTCCTTCCAGTATTTCGAGTACACGCCGAAAAAGGAAAAGGTCCTGAAACACAAGGGCTATCGCTATGGGTTCAGCCCCTACGCACTCATCTGGAACCGGGATTTCTACTATACGGTGGGCTGGTCAGAAAAGCACGGCAAACTGGCCCAGTTCCGGGTGGACCGCATGACGGCCATCCAGGAGTCGGATACCCCCTACATAGCAGACCCGTCCTTCGATCCGGCGTCCTACATCCGGGAGGCCTTTGGCATGTACCACGACATGCCTCGGCGGGTGACGCTGCTGTGTGAAAACCGCACCATGCGAAGCGTCATAGACCACTTCGGAGAGGACGTGGATACGGAGGTGGTGGACGCCAAACACTTCCGGGCTACCGTGGATGTGGCGCCCACCCCGCCGTTCTTCTCATGGGTATTCACTTTCGGCGGCGCCATCCGTATCGAAGGGCCTGCGGAGGCTCTGGCGCAAATGAAGAATATGGCCACGTGGCTGCATACATAAAAGCAAGAGGGATCCGCCCAGGAAACGCTGGGCAGATCCCTCTCACCTTTATAGAGCAGGAGGGCCGCTGCGGGGAATGTATCCCCGCAGCGGTCCCTCCTGAGTTCAGTCAGAAAAATAGACCGGCCTGCCGATGGAGGTGAATCCCTCCAGGCCGGTAATGACTACGTTGTTGTATCCGCTGGCGCAGTGGATGATGAGCAGATTACCGCTCTCGTCCCTGCCGCCCACGATGCCCACATGGGAGTCCTCTGGGTAAAACACCAGATCGCCGGGCAGCGCCTCGTCCCAAGAGATGGTGGTGCAGTAACTGTGCTGTGAGGATGCCCCTCCCCCGTGGCCGATGATGTACTCGCCGCCTGTGGCGTTATAAAATACCCAATCAACGTACCCCGAGCAGTCCATTCCGTAGGGCCGGTAGGTGCCGGTGGTGGAGCTGCCCGCCGCAGTTACCTGCATGGTGGTGCCCCAGCGGGAATCCCAGCCGAGGACGAGGCTTTTTCCGCCCCAGAAGTAGTTGACCTTACCCACCAGTTGGCAGGCGGTTTCTATGATCTCCCGGCGCTCGGCGCTCAGGTCCGCCGGCAGCGAGGCAAGCAGTTCTTTGGCGTCGGCCTCCGTCACGGCCAGATTCCCAATGGCCCCGCCCAGCAGGTCGAGGTTCTCTAACAGGTCATCCAGCATGTCGTTCTGTTCGTCGGTAAAGGCGTAGTGTTCCCGCATCTCGTCCACGGTCTTTACCGTGACGGAGATGGTCAGGATGGTTTCCGTCCAGCTGTCGTCCTCGCCGTCGTCCGGGTCGCTGTCCGGGTGGTCTATGGTTTCCACCGCGGATGAGAGGGATGTCATTTCCCAGAACACCTCCTTCAGCCGTGCTACCCGGTCTGCATCCAGAGTGACCACATCCACGCCGTCATTAGTCCCCGCGGTTTTCACCGCAAACACCGCCACGATCTCCCGCCAGTCCGGCGGGGCGCCGTCTATGATAATCTGGTCGTAGTCCCCCTCCTGCAGTTCCTCCAACTTATCAGCGTATTCCACATTGCTCTGGGCGATGGCTGTACTGAGCGCCACGGAGCTGCTGTCTGCAGGCTCGTTGGCGAACAGAATGCCGAAGGGCGAGGCAATGAGCATGCCAATCAGGCAGATGAACACCAACAGGGCGAGGACAACGGAACCGCCGGCGGCCGCTGCGGCGATCAGGCTCTTGGCGGCGGCATAGATTGCCCGCAGGGCGTTTCCAGCCTTGGCAGCGGCCTTTTTCGCCGCACTGCCGGCCTGCTTTGCCGCCTGGCGGGACAGGACCGCCTGCTGCTGCGCCGCACGGGCTGTCCGGGCACTCTGTGCAGCACGGGCGGCACCGAGTCCCGCCTGGGCGGCGGTCCTCCCGGCATGGCCCGCTGTCTTTACCGCCTGTCTGGGGGCGCCGGCAGCCGGCTTTGCGTGATGCACCACCTTGCTCCGGCCCGCCTCCTTTATGGCAGGTGTTTTGCGTTTCCCTTTTGGCAGGGGGGCGGCATCTTGGGCAGGCCCTGTTTTTGGCCGCATGGGCGATACAGTCCCGTCCCGCCTGCCCCCATTCCCAGGCGCAGTTCTGCCGGGAGGCCGGCGATCTCTCACAGGCTGAACAGGCTCTTGCCCGCTGCCTGCCGGCTGCCGCATCCGCTCGGCTCTGTCCTGCGCGGATCTCTGCGCCGCCTGCCGTCCGCGCTCCCGGATGAAGGGCTGCTGGCCCTGGGTGCGCTCTGGTGACAGGCCGGAAACCTGCGTTTCCGTTTGAGCGCGCAGGTATGCGTCCTTGGTCTTGATCCGCTGCCCGACTTTTCCGACCGGTTCCGCCGGCTGGTCTGCCGCTGCGGCGTTGACACGGCTTTCATGCTCCCGTGTGCGGATTTCCGGCACGGGATCCACAGCGGTGGAATCCGCAGAACTGCCGTCGCGGGAGGCACGGTTCTTCCGTTTCTCTTTGATGAGCTTTTCCGCACCGCACTCCATGCGGCGCATGCCACCCGCAGCGGTATCCTCGATCTGGTCGCCGCCGTAGTCATCCCGCCGCCCCTGCTGGGCGGCGTCCCGGAGCTGCGTCCGCAGGCGGTCTGTCCCATCCTCCAGGCCGCGATGGACCAACTCCTTCGGCGCGGCCTTGATCTTCTCCCGGACGGAAGTTGCCGCCTGGGGTTTCTCCTTGATCTTATCCATTTGGCCGCCTCCCCATGAAAGCGGGCCGCATTACGCAGCCCGCCCCGGCGCATGACCGCCGTCCGAGTCAGACGGCTTGGTGGTCATCAGGCGGTACAGCCGGTTTTTGGGAAAGTTATCCATAAAGGGCACGATGGCGCTGCCGCACTTGATGAGGCCGCGTCCGGAGTCCACATTGGTGATGTAGGAGAGCTGGTTATCCGAAATGTTCAGCAGCCGGGCAAGCTCCGTCCGGTCCGTGGCCGCCTGGTTGAGCATGACGAGGAACTCGCTGTTGGCCAGCATGGTCCGGGCGGTGTGGGATTGGAGCAGGTCGTCCACATTCTGCGTGATGCCGGTGCAGCAAGCCCGATACTTGCGGACACGCTTCCAGAGGGTGAACAGGAAGTTTGCACTGTACTCATGCTGGAACAGCAGATAGATCTCGTCGATGTAGATCCAGGTATTCCGCCCCTGCTGCCGGTTGCGGATGATGCGGTTGAAGATGCTGTCCAGCACCACCAACATGCCAACGGGCAGGAGCTGCCAGCCCAGGTCCCGGATGTCATAGCAGAGGATGCGGGCGTCGGTATCCACATTGGTGGGCTTGGCAAAGGTGTTCAGGCTGCCCTCTGTGAACAGCTCAATGGCCAGCGCTACATCCCGCGCCTCCGGCTCCGGCTGGCGCAACAGTTCGGCGTGGAAATCCTGCAGGGTGGGCACTGCGCCGGTGTAGCCCCTGCGGATGTACTCTCGGTAGCACTGGGCGGCGCAGCGGTCGATGATGGATTTCTCCTTTGCAGACAGTTTCCCGGATCCCATGAGCTGCTCACACAGGGACAGCAGGAACTCGGACTTCAGCACCACCGGGTTCTCCCCGTCGCCGTAGCCCTGCTCCATGTCCATTGCGTTGATGTGGTTGGGCGAGGTGGCGGACACCTCGATGACCTCGCCGCCTAAGCCCTCGATGAGCGGCCGGTATTCGGATTCCGGGTCGATGACAATAATATCGTCCGGTAGGCCGCCCGCGCCGTTCTCCGCCGCCAGGGCCAGCCCCACCATCTCGCGCTTGGCGGTGAAGGACTTGCCGGAGTCGGACACGCCGAGAACAAAGCCGTTGGCGTTGAGCAGCTCCCAGCGGTTGGCGAGGATGAGGTTCTTGCTGATGACATTCTGCCCGTAGTACACGCCGCCCTGATGGCGGATCTCCTGAGCCTTGAAGGGCATGAGGACGGCCAGGGCCTCGGTGGTGAGGGTGCGGAGGGCGTCGATGCGGCGCAGGCCCAGGGGCAGCGCCGTCACCAGCCCTTCCGCCTGCTGCCAGTTAAGGGTGGAGAGCTGGCAGAGGTGCTTGCGGGCGATGGACTGGAGGGTTTCCGTGTCACTGTCCAGTTCCTCTTTGCTGTCCGCCAGATGCACCAGCGTCACCACGGCGCACATCATCCGCTGGTCGCGGGTAGTCAGGTCATCCAGCATCTCGCGGGTTTCCTTGCGCTGCTGCTCCAGATCGTAGGGTACTACGGCGGAGAAGTTGTTGTTGCTGTTCTGCCGGCGCTGCCAGTTGGTCACGTTGGTTTCGACACCCAGCAGGCGGTTCTGCATCTCCCGCACCGCCTCGTCCGTGGGGACGGGGATCACGTCGATGGACAGCATGAGCGTCCGGTTCAGCTCCGTCAGTTCGTTGATCATGGAGTCCTTGATGTAGGAGGCAAACTCCTTGAGGAACAGGACCCGCCCAAACTGATCGCCCATGACGAAGTGGTCCTTCTTAAATTCCATGCTGTCCGGGCAGATGGCGTCCTTGTAGGAGGCCCCCTTCCGCATGCTGTCTTTCAGGTCAAAGTGGAACTCTGTTTCCTCACCTACCCGGTAGAAGTCGTGGAGGATCCGCAGGCGCTCGATGGCGTCCAGTTCCTCGCTGTGGGAGTCCAGTTTATTGAGCCGGCTGGTGATATCATTGGTAACGCGGTCAAAAAAAGTTCTGGCCTCATCTACATTTTTCTTGTGGGTGGAGACGGTGATGTACCGCTCCTGCACCACGCTGTTGGACGAGTCGGTGACCTTGTCCGTGAGCATGGCGTTGTACTCAGCCCGGTAGCCGTCCAGGAAATCCCCGCGGGGCGGGAGGAGGATGGTTTTCTCAAAGTTCTGGCGGTTGAGCCGCTTGTTGTTGATGGTGATCTTGGTGGTGGAGCCGGTGTCCAGCGCGTTGAGCAGTTCGGAGTAATTCAGGAACATCGCCGTCTTGTCCTCTTTGGAGGCGATGGCGTAGTTGATGTCCGAAAAGCGGATGCACTTGGAGAACTTGCTCCCAAACTGAAAGATCCCATCCGGCCAGATACGGCGGATGGGGATGGTGTCCTGTACTGATTTTGGCACGGTAAATTGTTCTTTGTCCTGCTTTAATGTATTTTGCAGGGTTTTAATCAATCTTCAGGGCCTCCTTCATACTCGAACGCTCCATGAGTTTTGCGTACAGGTTGTCCGATTTGAAGACGAGCCGGTGAGGATATATAAATTCCGTGCGGATATAAGCAAGTAGAAACTGCTCCAGCGACATGCCGTTGTACTGGAAAAAGCCGCCGAGGGCGAAGGGAAAAGCGCACAGGACGCAGACCCATCCGATCTCGGCGGTCGCCAGCACGGAGCGCAGGCCAAAATACACGCCTAGGAGACGTCACCAATCGCAAACAGGCCGGGAACATTGGTCTGCATATCGTGCCCCACCTTCACAGGGGACTGCTCACCGATCAGAGTAGGAACAACCTCCGGTTCATCGCCGCTCTCAGCGCACTTGCGGAAGTTTGTCTCCCAGAAAGGCAGGCCGTAGGGACGGTCCCACAAGGTGAACATCATGGTTTCATTTTTGGTTTCGCCGCTCTCCTGGGTGTGAAGCACTACAGGGCCCCGACCGGCGCTCATTTCGTTGTACCACTCGGCAATGGCGTTGGAGTTGATATCGGGTTCCCGGAAGCGGCGGAAGTTCTTGGTGATATTTTCTCCCAGACCATTGTACATGACGTTCTCGCCGAATACGATCTCCTGATGGGTGCGCTTTTTCAGCAGCTGGGCAAAGTTACCAAACTCCGGGTTGCGCATTTCGACCCCCGCACGGTAGGCGGCAGCGATACCATCGCCACGAGCAGAGGACCACATGGGTACCAGCCGGTAATCCTGGCTGCCGGTGGCCAGAACCACGGCCTTGGCAGAAACGGTATAGAAGGTGCCGTCCAGAATGCTGTAGGCGGTGGCGCCTGCAATCTTGCCCTCAGCAGTAAGCAGGTCGGTCATGGTGATCTTGTCCATGATACGCACCCCCAGTCGGGTAGCGGTGGCGCGCACTTTCAGGGTGATATCCAGGTCCACGCCAATCATGCCGGTCATGGGACCGGTACGAACTACCCGGAAGCTGCCCTTCTCATCACGGGGTACTCGAACACCCCAGGACTCCAGCTTTTCCAGCATTTCATGGTTCATGGAGACATAGCGAAGCATCAGATCCTGATCCCCAAAGAATGCGCCGACCGTATTGGCATGGAAACCCACAAAATCCATCGGGTTCATGTGTTCCAGATCAAAATACTGCAATACGCCGCCGCCCTTATTGGCCTTGCCGCTGTATCCGGCGGTTTGCTTTTCCAGAATGAGTACATCTACATCGGGATTGCATTCCTTGATGCTGCAGGCAGCAGTAAGGCCGCCAATGCCGCCGCCGATGACCAGTACATCGGCGGAAAGATTCTTGCGCTCTACGTTCATTCTCGTTTCCCCCTCAGCGATATTGGTCAAAGGTCTGATAGACTCGTTCGGCACTAGTGGCCTTTTGGACAGTACTTTCCACAGGGTAAGCGCAAGGCATTCCATAAATTCAGAACGGGCTGCCTTTCCGAGAAAAGCAGCCCGTTCTAAATCAAAAAGTCATATTTGAGATTATAAAAAATGCAAAAAGGAAAAGGAGAAGTGAAAGGAAATTGTATGGTTTGTACATACCTGTGGCTATTCCGAATCAGATTCGCCTTGCTTTAACCAATCCTCCGGCCAAAACTTTTTCAACTTGGAAGGAGAACGCCAGTTGTCTTGACGGGCCATAATATGCCCTAGGTGTTCCGTGTATTTTTCATCCTGATGCGCAAAAAAAGCATCCGGATCAATGGGCAGGCCCAGGTTGTCCAGCCGTTTGACGCTCCAGATATAGAGTTGATCCAAGGCTTGGATCAACTCCATGCCCCACTGAGTCAGCTGGTATTCGGTACGGGGCGGAATGGTATCATATTGTATGCAGGTTACCAGACCGTCATCTACCAGTTCCCGCAGTTGTTTGCTGAGTACTTTTTCGGAGACCTGAAGATTCTTAGCGGTTTCATTGAAGTGAACGCTGTCATATAAATGAATATCATGAAGTATGGTCATTTTCCACTTTGCCCCGATGACATAGCGGACGTATTGATAGGGATTGATGGGATACTTCAAGGTTTCGCGCTCCATTCGAAGGCCTCCTTTCTTCAAACTTAACATAAGTCAAGATACACACATATGATAGCAGGATGAGGCAAGTTTTACAAGTTTCAAGTTAAGCAAATGATTGGTTGTGCATTTTGAATTATAATTCTAAGTTTTTATTAAGCTGCAAGTTACCCTTCTTCCGTGTATCATATCTGAATCTAGTAGTTCTGTTTTGGGGACACAATGTAGCTGCATAGCCGTCGGCCGTACCGATTAGGGGACGGCGGTGCTCAATGTCGATGACCATATTGGGCCCCAGAGAGGTAATGGCCACGATTCCGTCCGCGCCGCTCTCCCGGCAGGAGGCGGCAAAGCCTACGGGATCAGAAATATTGGCGTTCATTTTGACCCAGACGGGCTTTTTGGTGAGGCCCCGCAGCACTGCCACGATCCGCTTGACCTCGTCGAAGTCCTTGCCCACATACCGGGGAATGTACTCATATCCGGCCACCAGCGGCTCCAGCTGAGGGACCATCTGCTTCAGGTCTTCGTCGTCGTACCCCACACTGGCAATGATGGGCGTGTCACACTGATTGCGTACCTCGGGGAGGTATTCCCCGATCCATTGGGATGCGGGATGCTCCGACCAGGCTTCGGAATTGAAGATCATGGTCCGGTTGCCTGCGATACAGGGGCGGCCCACCTCCGCTGCTTCAGGGGCAATGGTCTTTGTTACGATGGCGCCCAGTCCCTGCCGGGCCAGATAGAGAATCCGTTCGGCGTCTCCAGTCAATGGGCCCGAGCCGGGGAGCAGGGGAGAAGAGAGCTTCAGCCCGGCGGCATTCGTGGAGATATCCATGAAAACTCCTCCTTTACTCAGCGTCTGCCACCCATGGTCAGATCCATAACAGCCTTGACTGTATGCAGTCTGTTTTCGGCCTCCTGATAGATGATGGAGTGAGGACCATCAATGACGGAGTCCTCTACCTCGTTGACCCGGTCGGCGGGCAGCGCGTGCATATAGATGCTGTTCTCAGAAGTGAGATCCATCAGCTCCTGGGTGCACTTCCAGGACTTATTCTTTGCCAGACGCTCCAGCTCCTCCTGGGTCAGGGTGGTGTTGCCCGCGCGCTTCTCATCGGTGGGAACCTTCTTGCTGTCGGCGTACCAGCTGCCCCAGTTCTTGGGGATCACCACATCGGCCCCCTCAAAGGCCTCACGGATGTTGTGGGTGATGCGGATGGTGCCGCCGTTCTTCCGGGCGTTCTCCTCCGCCTGAGCGATCACCCAGTCGGGCAGCTCGTAGCCCTCGGGATAGGCCAGGGTGACCTCCATCCCGTAGCGGGGGAAGAGCAGCGCCTGGGTGACGGGCACAGAGATGGGCTTTTTGTGGGTGGTGGCGTAGCACCAGATGATGGAGACCTTCAGGCCCTGGGTTTTGGTGCGGCCAAAATGCTCCTGAATGGTCATCAGGTCGGCCAGACCCTGCATGGGGTGGTACAGGTCGCACTGGAGATTCAGAACGGGCACTCTGGAATACTTGGCCATCTCACGGATGTAGGCGTTGCCCACGCCCCAGCCGCAGTGACGGCAGACAATGGCGTGACCGTAGCTGGAGAGGATCATCGCCGTATCCTTGGCGGAATCGCCGTGCTGGATCTGCATCTTGCTGGCATCCAGGAAGTGGGCGTGGGCGCCCAGCTGGGTGGCGCCGGCCTCGGTGGAGTTGCGGGTACGGGTGGACTCGTCAAAGAACATCATAAATACGGTCTCGTCCCGCAGGCTTGCGTGGGGAATCTTCCGAGCGAATTTCAGTTTCAGATCATAAGCTGTGTCCAGGCAGGTATCGATTTCTTCGTTGGTCCATTCCTGCAGAGTGATCAGGTGCTTGCCGCCCATAGAAGTTACCATAATATTTCCCTCCGTTTTAGACTGACTGATTGATCAAATTTGAGGCCATTTAAAACGAGCCTGTGGCTCGCATTGGTTTGATTAGTCAGTCAGATTTTCTGCGCTCATTATATGACAAAGCTCTTTTTGTGTCAATCTTCTATTCTGGACAAAAAAATCAAAAGAAATTTAGACATTCAGACGGAGATATCGGCCCCGTTCCATACGATATCGCGATAACGCTGGGGATCAGTGTCGCCCTCGGTAGAAAAGAGAAGTACGCTGGAGGTTTCATCAAGGCCGATCGCCTCCCGCAACTCGCGGTACTCCGCGTTCTCCATCAAAGTGGACAGCAGGCCCATTCCCACTGCGCCGCTTTCTCCGGAAACCACCTGGGGATCGCCTTTGCAGGGGGCGGACAGCATTCTCATACCTTTGGCAGCCACCCAGTCCGGGCAGGAGACAAAGAAGGAAGCGTGATTGCGCAGAATGTCCCAGGAAATTGTATTGGGTTCTCCGCAGGCCAGGCCCGCCATAATGGTTTGCAGATCGCCGTCCACGGTACGTAGCTGTCCGTCACCTGCCACGGCACCCCGGTAGAGGCAGTCGGCGGCCTGGGCTTCCATGATGATGGTTTTGGGGGGATTTTCGGGGAAAAGATTGTGGAAGAGGCCTACCACTGCACCAGCCAGGGAGCCTACCCCCGCCTGCACAAAAATGTGGGTGGGACGGGCGGCACTAAGGCACTTGAGTTGCTCGGCGGCCTCCATAGCCATGGTTCCGTAGCCCTGCATGATCCAGGCAGGGATTTCTTCGTAGCCATCCCAGGCGGTGTCCTGCACTACGACGCCGCGCTGGGTTTCCGCGGCCTCAGCGGCGGCAATACGTACACATTCATCATAGTTGACCTCCTCAATGGTGGCCTTGCCACCTTCCCGGGCAATGTTGTCAAAGCGGGACTTGCTGCTGCCCTTGGGCATATGGACAACGGCCTTTTGTCCCAGGCGGTTGGCAGCCCACGCCACACCGCGGCCATGGTTGCCGTCTGTGGCGGTAAAGAAGGTGGCCTGTCCAAATTCTTGCTTGAGCTGGTTGCTGGTCAGGTAATCATAGCTCATCTCGTCTACAGATTTACCAAGTTCTTTGGCGATGTACCGGGCCATGGCAAAAGAACCGCCCAGGACTTTAAAGGCATTCAGACCAAACCGATAGGACTCATCCTTGACAAACACATCCTTCAGCCCCAGCTGTCCGGCCATACGGGAAAGCATGGCAAGAGGGGTAACAGCGTATTGGGGAAAACTCTGGTGAAATCTGCGGGCCCGCTGCACCTCATCCAGAGCCATGACGCTCAGCTGCTGGTCCCCGCTTTTGGGCATTTTGTTGGCGCTCCACTTGATGACTTCCATAATGATCCTCCATTTCTGACGGCTTTGTGCCGGTGTATGGCAAATATATCACATCCCAGAGAATAAATCAACTAATCAGTCAGCTTAATGGATTTGATTTTTTACGACCGGTTTGATATACTGATGATACGAAATGGATGGCAGAAAAGAGGATGCCGATCATGGAATATAATCCTATGGAAGAAACGATCCTGGCTGCGGCGTTTGAGGTGGTAGACAGGGAAACACTCAACGGGACCCGTATGCGTTTGATCGCAGAGGAGGCCGGAGTGGTGCAGTCCAATCTCCACTACTATTTCAAGACAAAACGGGACTTGCTGCTGGCCCTGCTGCGTTATATCCAGAAAAACTTTTCAGAAAAGCGAGAGGCGGTACTCAACCAACACTCCAATACCCTGGCAGATAAGTTGGCTGGTTTCTTTGAGCAGAAAAAGCAGATTATTGAGGAAGAACCTCAATATGACAGAACACAGTTTGACTATTGGTGCATGGGACGGGTGGATCCTGAGATCAACGAGGAGTTCTATCAGTCTTATGAGATCTGGAGAAAGCATATTGCAGAAACCATTCGTCTGTATGATCCTGCAGTAGAAGCAGAAACGGCCGCCCTTCTGGCTCATATCATGGTTTCCATGATGATGGGAGAGTCCCTTCAGGTGCTGAATTCCAAGCTGACAGTAGATTTGGACCTGTATGCGTCCCTCTGCTGCGATATGCTCATGGAATACCTTCACACCGCTCCATCAACTGTACAGGCATGATAAAAGCGCCCCCGGAAAGAATCTCTTTCCAGGGGCGCTTTCTGTGTAGGAACCAATCAACCTGCTTGATGCAGCTTGTTTAGCTCCAGAAGGATCAATTTTGTGCATACCTCAAAATAGCGATCCAAATCAAAGTCGGCACGATTCATGATCTGCATGACGGCGCCTACGAACATGGATACCATAATATAGCCCAGTGCCCGCTGGGTTTCGGCGGGAATTTCGGGATAAGCCTGCGCGATCAGGCGGATGGCCTGTTCCCGCCAGCCCTCATAACTCTCGTCAAACAACTCCTGCATCTCCGGCTCTGTATGAGCATACAGCCAGAAATCGATCTGTACCGTTTCATAGCGCCAGTCCTCGTCCAACAGGCGTCTGGGCTCCTGGAAGAAATGCGCGATCTGACTTTCAACGGGTGTGTCCGGATCCACAGCATCCTGCTTGCGACGCTCTGTAAACGTATCCTGAATCATGCAGAAGAGTGCCTTCATCAGTGCATCTTTTGTTTTAAAGTGATAGTGCAGATTGGACTGGGACATCCTAGCTTCTTCAGCGATCAGGCGCATCCTGGTTCGGCTGATGGTTTCCCTTGCTACGACCTCCAGGGCCGCGTCCAATATGGTTTTTTCCTGTGGTGTAACCTTCATCTTTCCCACGCCTTAGTTCCTTTTTTTATTATTTTATCGTTTTAGGTGAAGCCTGTCAAGGAGCGGGGCCCTGGTTACAATGGCCCGGAAGGTCGGATGAGTCCTCCGACAGTAGGATGCCTATCAGGTTTCTCCGGGCAGCAGCTCAAACTCCAGAAGATCCTGGCTGGTCTCCCGCTCCGAGGCATCCAGTCCCCGACCGCCCACCATCACTTCGCCTACCTGATTGTCATAGGGGTCCTGCCGCCAATCCTGCACGGGTGGCGTCAGAGACGCCTGGAAGGCGCTGTTTGCCACCATACGCCAGGGGTCCAGGCTGCCGAAGTAGTGCCGGCGGCGCTCGGTCTCTCCATTGCGCCGGGCCGAGGAGCCAAAGGAGCAGTCTGCCCACAGCCAGCCATGGGGCGCCAGATAGAACATGGCCCAGTCGTGGGGGCTAACACTGTCCGGCCGGACGGCCAGGCCGCTCTGCCAACGAGCGGGGATGCCGGAGATGCGGCACAGGGTGATAAAGAGCAGGGCAAATACGCCGCAGTCTCCCCGCAGGGTCTTGGCGCACTGGTCGGCGATACAGTCTAGTTGGAGGTAGGCGGGTTGGTAGCGGTAGTCCACTTGGCCGGTCACATAGTCATAGATAGCCCGGGCTTTTTCTGCCGGTGTGGAGCACCCCCGGCAGATGTCTTTTGCCAGTGCCCGCAGGTAGGGGGTAAAGACGATGTGGGGAGCTTGCTCCTCCAGATCGAAGGTGGGCTGAACAGGGTCCAGCGGCAGTGTCATGGGGTCGGTATACTGGGCCCGAATGAGATAGCGGTAAGTTACGGAGAATGTATCCACCCCCTGTGTCCGCCACCACATGGTGCGCTGAGGGGCACATTCCGGAGCGGCTATGCCGCCGGGTGTGTGGTCCAGAATCTGAATCTGGCTCTGCTGGGGACAGGCGGCGGGGATGGGCAGCCAGGCCTGAACCTCTTGCCCGGTTACCGGCGCCAGGGAGCGGATGGTGGCCCGCAGCGTGATGCGGGCAGCAAGGGCACCCTCAGCCTCCATCCTGGCCAACACGGCGTCCCGGGCGGAGTGATCCTGGGGCTCCTGTATGAGACCGGGGGCTTCTTTGGGGTATATACGAAGGGACTCCAGGAACCGCTCCTGACACCGCAATTCTCCGTCGATCATGCGCCAGTCAATGCGCCCGTGGTCCACCAGAGTGTCAAACTGTTCCTCCGTGCACTGGGGCCACTCTGCCTGGATCATAGCCAGGGCCTCGGCACGGGAGTAGGGGTAGTCGTGAGGCAGACGGGTCAGCCGCAGCCGCTCCGCCTCCAGGCGGGGAGCCAGCAGAGGCTGGGTATGGCTGGCCAAACGCTGGTCGATGAGCCGGATGGCGCCTGCCAGGTCGCCCATCTCCTTCCGGCGGGCGATGTCTGCCGGCAGCAGATCGTTCAGGTGCAGAAAAGCGTCGTTTTTGGTCATATGGCAGGCCTCCATTTATGAATCTTTGGTGATATCCAGTCCCTGTATTCCAATGTCTACAGAGCCGTCCTTCAAAGAGATAAAGGGGGAAAATTCCACTGTCTCGTCCTCGTAGGTCAGACGGATGGTTGCGTCGGCGAAGATATCGCTGGCGTTGCACTGGAGGATAAAGGGCTCACAATCCGGGTCCTGGTAGATCAGAATAGGTTGGGAGGTCTCCAGGTCGTTGCGGTACAGGGACAGCTCCATACCCGTATATCTGGGGATCACCAGATAGTAGTCCCCGGCAGAGAGGTAGTGAATGGGCAGGCTGTCATGATCCAGATAATGCTCCACATAGTAGTCCAAATCATCGATTTGCTGATATCCCAGATAGGCCACAGCATAGTACTGTCCGTCCTCAAAGGGAATGGTATCCTGTTTGGAAGCCTCAGGCTGAGAGGTACAGCCGGAGAGAAGGCCCAGACAAAGGAGAAGAGCGGAGAGGCCACAGGTCATTTTTTTCATAGCGCATCCTCCAAATCTGCCAGCTGGCGGCATCATTCTGATTGATGTGGGCAAAGCCATTATAGCAGGAAAAACAGCGCTTTACAATGATAAAGAAACACACCCCCTGTACAGCAAATTGCCGTACAGGGGGCGTGTTTTCACTACCTTAAAGGGGTTTTTGCTTGTCGGTGAAAGGGGTTTGACCGGGCAGCTGCACGTCGGTGGAGAGCGGATATCGGGCCAGATATTTGTTGAAGCCGCGGCCATACTCGTCGTCCCGCATACGGGTGAGCAGCTCCTCACGCTTGCCCAGAGCCCGTTCGCCGATGAGGTAGGCATATTGGATCTCGCCCCATTTTGCCATGCCCTCATAGATCTCGATTTCCTGGGCTTTGCCGTACAGTTTCAGGATGGCTTTGCTGTCCCAGTTGAGGTATTGCCAAATGTGGATCAGCTCATGGGCGATGGTCATGGTGGACTGCATCCGGGGCGCGCCGTTTTCCACCAGTATGGTATAGCCCTTTTTGTCCCGGATGGCTACGCCCAGCACTCTGCCGTCGCTCTTTCCGGTGGGAACAAAGCGCTTGCCCAGCCGCCGATGGAGCTTTTGCGCGTTGACCATCTCCACCCGGACCGACGCCGAGATCTTAGCGCCGTAGAAGATCTCCAGGTTTTGCACCACGGTTTGGTAGATGGCCCGGAATTCTTCCTCGGTTTTGACTGCCGTTCGGCTACAGGTAATACAGCGGTCCCGGCCGTCCGAGAGGATCTCATACTCGGTTCCGGTCAGCTCTACGCCGCAGAAGTCGCAGCAGCGGCTGCCGTCCCGCAGGATATCCTGGCCGATCCGTTCGGCGGTGTCCCGGCCCGCCCGGGCCTGCTTAAGCTCGCTGTTGCCAAAGCCCAGGGCCTCCAGGTAATCTCTGGTACCCTGTACGTCGATCTGCTCCGGCACCTGGATACCGCCGTAGAGCAGATAGCAGCGCAGGTGGTAGGGCTTGCGGGAAATGGGGCTTCCGCCGCCGGCCTGTACCTGTTCCGGCTCAAAGTGAAGGGAGTTCTGCTCAACCGGAGCCGGATTCTCTTGGATGGGAGCCGGGTCAGCATCTTCGGCAATTTCCTCGGCAGGAATATCCTGGTCGGAAACCTTGTCGCCAGCATCAGGAACAGCGGCTTTCGTCTCGGCAGGTTGGTCAACGGGGGGCTCCTCCGGAAGGAAAGAGGTGGATTCCGGTTCAGCAGCAGGAACATCCTGATCGGAAACCTTGTCACCAGCATCAGGAACAGCGGCTTCCGCCTCGGCGGGGTGGTCAGCGGACGGTTCCTCCGGAAGGGGAGAGGTGGGTTCTGGCTGTTTTGTCACAGAGGTATCGTCGGAAGGTGGGGCTTCGGTACCCAAACCTCCCGGAGCGGTGCTCATGAGAGGCGGCATGGTGTTTTCCTTGGGCTTGCGGCGGAACAGCTTCCGGAAGAAGTTGCCGATCTTCTGGAACAGCCGTCTGAAGAAGCCCTTTTTCGGCTGCGGCTCTTCCTCGGCGGGAGGCGCAGTAAAGTCGGGGGGCTCCTGAGCGGGAGGGGGATTCATGCTTAGATCCATTGCCTCCATGTGCCAGTCCAGATAATCGCAGAGTATGGAGAAGATACGGTTGAGGCTGCGCTGTACCGTGACCAGAAGGCCCAGGTCCAGCTGACTGTCCTCAATGATGTAGATGCACCCGTCCTCCAGCTCCGTCCCGTTTTCACCCTGCAGGCTGTAGGTGGTGGGAGCGGCAGCTTCACCGGGCATGACTGCAGCGATGTAGGGCTGATTTTCCGCGAAGAGGGTGCGGAAGATCTCGTTGAAGAGGAGCGCCACCGTGCCCCAGATCTCCTTGGTCAGCATACCATCCCGGTCCGGCAGGGTAATCCGCAGCAGCTGCTTGGCCTGATAGACCCGGTTGGGCACGCCGTTGATAGAGACCACGCTTCCCCCGGCGAAGTTGTTGTATTGATCCAGCTTCCAGTAGGCCGGGGTTTCCACCCGAATGTCAGCGTACTGCCGGACGATGTGCATCCCGGCAATGTCCATCTGGTCGCCCATGGCCTCGGAATCCACCACGTTGGAGAGGTAGTAATTCCGGATCTGGCGGTAAGCGGGACGGCCGGTGATGTGGTCGGCGGCGCGGCGTACCAGCACCTGACCGGCGCTGGTGACCCGGAGCATTTCGTAGTACTTGCCGCCGAAGGTGAAGAACTGGCCGGGCAGGTACTTTTGGAACACATGGCCCCGCAGCTCCGCGCCCAGGTAGTGCTTCTCGCCCTTTTCGTCCTCGGCGATGTAGCCGGCGTTGCGGAGATCGCCAAGCACGATGGAGATGAACTTGGGATCTGTGATGGAGTACAGCAATTCCATCCGGCCCTGCTCCAGGGAGTATTTCTTTTTGACCTGCAGGGTATCGATCCCAAAGACGGTTTCAGCCTCTCCGTGGGAGAAGACCAGACATTCGTTGCCAGCTTTGTCAGTGCGGCTGATACCGCGGCTGCCGCAGTACAGGCAGATGTTATGCCACAGGCTGCCGGGCAGTTCTCCTTGGTCCATGTCTCCCAGTATCAGCTCCTGCTGGATGTCCGCCTCTTTGACCGGCCCGGTGCTCATCCGCAGGCAGAGCCGCAGGATGATATTGCGCTGGGTGGAGGCATAGTCGGCCACTATATAGGGGATGGCCTTGGGATCGGCGTTGAAAATGCCGTCGTTCTCCAGCATATAGTCCTTGAGCAAATACTCCGGCGAGATGATGTTGACAAAGCCCTGGTTGCGGGCCCGGGTGGAGAAGAGCCGCTTCATCTCGAACATATTGTTCCCCTCATCCTCTACGGTGAGGAAGTGGTTCTCCCGGATCCGGGCGTTCCACAGGTTGGGGGTGGTCTGGAAGTATTCGTCCATGGCCTCCTGGGAGGTGGGCAGCTCCGCATAGTGCAGCAGATCATAGTAGTACTGCTTGGCGATCCAGTGGATATCCACCACCGGGAAGCTTTCGCCGCCATACCATTCGGTTACAGGCACCTGATTTTTCAGCGCGGCGAAGGACAGCTCGGTGCCTACGCCCAGATAGCGGGAGAGGTTGGGCAGCAGGCGGTGCTGCAAGTGGTCGCCGTCTCCGTCCCAGCACATATAGGAGGAGACCCCCTTGTGGTGCTCTGTGGCGGACACCTCAGTGAAGCTGGACAGCAGGATATGGGACAGGGCATCTACCAGGCCGTCGCAGTTTTTATCGGTGGAGCAGAAGGTGATCTGCTTTCCGTCCTGGCGGCAGCGGCGCATGATGGAGTTCAGACCGATCTGGGCAGTGGTCACTAGCTTGGAGGGTTCCACCACCACCACGAACTCCACGTCCTGGAAGAAGGCGTCGTTGGCCTCATGGAGGGCCAGGTCGTGGACGCTGGAGCGGCTGATGATGCCCACATCCAGCGCCTGGGGGGCGTCGGAGAGCGCGCCGATGTTCCACATACCCGGAATGTTGGAGATGGAGGCCAGACCCTCCTGGCACCAGGCAATGATGTCGTCCTCCACAGAGTGGCGGCCCAAAATAATGAGTACCTTCTTGCGGCGGAGCATGACCCGGTTCATGGGGTAGAACACATAGGGGATAAGATCGTAGTAGAAGGGATTGTTGAACAGGATACTGCGCTCCTGCAGCAGCTCCAGACCGGAGGCCAGGTAGTTGTGGTCCAGCTGAAGGCCGCTGTGCACCTTCTTCCGCATAAAGCGGCCGTAGGCCTCCACCTTGGGGTCGTCGCTCTGCTCCAGCTGCTGGAGCAGGGCGTCGTTGGTCCGGGCTGCCAGCAGACCGGAGTCCACCGTGGTATTTTCCGCCCCCAGCTTGTCTCCAAACAGCTTGGAGAGCACCTTCCGGAGCAGGACATAGTTGGTAACGCTGTTGGCGTGGTCCGCCTCGCCGGTAAGGTAGCTGGTCAGCTCCTGGCGGTCCAGTCCATCCGCGAAGAAGTAGATCTCGCCCACAATCAGCAGGCCGAATACGGGATAGAAGGGGACAGAGAGCAGGTCGTTGCGATAGAGCTCGCAGGAGAAGAGCACCAGTGCGGCGGACAGGGCCATGGCGGCATAGTACATGGTTTTCAGATAGGTGCGGGCCTGGCCGAAGTGGCTGCGGACATACCAGAAGGAACTCTCCTCGTCTTGCTCGTAGAAGAGCTCCGCGCACAGGTCGTGGAGACTACCGCCGGATTTGAAGACCACTTGGAAGATGGAGATCAGAATCCGTTTCAGCAGGATGTGGACCAACAGGATTAGGGTGTTGCCCACAAAGAGCAGGATATAGGCGGGGTCCACCGTTTCCAGCAGGTTGGACAGAGCCGCACCCATGTTTTGCAGAAACTCACCCAGCCAACTTAAGGCGCCGTCCATGGCCTGGGTAAGCTCCGTGCCGGCGCTGGTCAGGAATCCGGCCAGCAGTTCCATCAGTGTCAGGATCCATTGGCTAATCCACCCCAGGAAGATGATAAGCAGGACGCAATATACCAATGTCACTACCGGCATGGGGAACTGCCGGTCCCGGACAGCCCGTTTCAGGTTGGCCTTTTTATTCAGAAGGGCCAGCAGAAGGAAGGGAAGCAGTGCCAACAGAAGCCATGCCAGCCGGATGATAGTCTCAATCATACAGCTCCTCCCTTCTGATGGTGATGCGATTGATAAAGTCCACAGGCACCTGGATGGTGCTGCCGGGCTGGAGGAACTCGATCTGACGGCGCATACCCTCGGTGTAGGGCACGGGATAGGAGAAATCCACCGTCCGGGTAAAGTCATAGGTATATGCGCCCACCTGCTCCGCCTCGCCGACGGTCCAGCTGTCCACGTATACGCCGAACACTTCCCGCAGCTCCTCCCGGATCCGCCGGATGTCCGTCATGTGCTTTTTCAGGACACGGACCTTCTGACTGTCCGGATCGCCGCTTTGGTTGCGGAAATTCAGGACCTGGAAGCCCCGCATAATGTTGCAGGCGTGGCTGAGATAGTGGGAGTACTGGGCCGTGGAGTGGTCCAGATCCATAGAGATCCGGCCCATCAGATCGTTGTAGTCCCGAAAACGCTTCCGGAGTGCGCTCCGCAGGCAGAACAGGCAGATCACACCCACCACCACCAGGGCAGCGGCGGCGCCGCCCATGAGGATGAGGGTCCAGAAGCGGCTCTCATCCTCAGAGAAATTGGACAGCAGCAGGGGCAGAAAGCCCAGCAGATACAGCACCAGCACAGTCAGACCCAGCGCAACGGTGGTTCCCTTGGTCATACGGGTCTCGATCTTGCGGTGGATGGCCTTGCTGTGTTCCTCCATCTCCCCCTCATATTTGTCCATGTGGAAAAAATCTGGGGTGTCGGTGGTCACCATGTTCAGTTCCTCTTCGTGGGTGTATTCCTGAACATCCTCCACCTGAAATTCATTCAGGTTCCAGGCCCGGTCCAGATCCACCTGGTTGAGCCTGCGCAGGTCGGTCACCGCGCTCTTCAGGGCACGCCGGGGCTGCTTGAGCAGCCGCTGCAGGGTGCGCCGGGAGGTCATATAGGTGCCGGCCCATTTGCTGGCCTCGTCCTCCGGACAGTCGGTGGCCAGGCCCAGCTCCTCCGGCTTGGAATAGAGGTCGGTGCGGTCGATCTCCTGGGAGAACAGCACCGGCACGTTGATGTTGGCGCAGAAGATCTGCTTGGCGTCCCGGTCACTGAGCCGGGCCTTTTCCGTGGACTGGATCTGCTGGATGTGCTGGGTCAGCAGATCGCTGGTGTTGGCCAGCTTGGCATCGTACTGAGCCAGCAGCATCCGAAGGGCCTGTTCGTTGTTTTCACAGCCCAGGCGAAAGACCCGATTGGGCTTGAGGGCACCGGAGGGGGTCTCATTGCAGGAGAAGATCAGCAGGACATACAGGAACTTGATATACTCAAACCCGTAATCCCGGTGCTCCTTGGGCAGAATGTCAAAGAACAGGTAGCGCATTTTGTCAAAGTACAGGTTCCAGTCGTAGAACCTGGAATACTGGATGTCCTCGTTGGGCGTCCAGGCGGTGGTGATATCGCTTTCCTGAGGACAGTAGGTGCGTTTTGCGATACAGATTACTTCCTGTGGCCGGGAAAAATTCAGCTTTTCCTCTCCGATGATCTGCTGGCGCAGTTCCTGCTTGCGGATGCTCTCGGCGAGATACTCGGCAAATTCAGGGTCGTCGGAGGCGTTGTTTTTTCCCCGGGTCACCAGGGGACTTTCGCACAGGTGGGTCATAAGACGGGTCAGCGGCTGCCGGGCGGCCTGTTCAAAGGCCTGGAATTTGGCCTGACGGAGCCGATCCAGATAGGTGTGCTGCGGCGCGTCCTCCTCCGGCCCGCCGGGGTCGTAGGGGGGCATCTGGAAGGGAACGATATCAAAGGGGTTTTTATGGTCCAACCCCTGCTCGTCACACACCACGACCGCGCGCCACTCCTGATGTCCGGCCACACACTGGGCCAGTTTGGGAACGGAGTCGGCCAGCGTGGTCTCTTCCGGAAACCAGGGACAGAGCGACAGACGCGTCTCGTCGATAAACGGCTGGAGGAATACACGGCACTTTTTGATGTTGTCGATGTGCTCCTGTTCCGCGATCACGACTGTGAACAAATCCTCTCACCTCCGTTTACCAAGCTTTTGTTCAGTCGGTGTCACGCAAAAGCTGTCAACGGAGGCGGGCTCTCATTTCTTCCAGAGCCTGCTCATAGTCGTCGGGCTCGGGAGCGGTGGAGAAGCTGGCCCGCACCCGGCGGTAGATGATGTCGATCACCGGATTCTCCGACACCTTGCCGCCCCGGTTCAGGGTCTCATACTGCTCAAAGTTGTCCACCATGAGCATGAACTGCTTCTTCAGCAGGTCGCAGAGCAGGAACTTGGCGTCGTTGGGGTTCTCCCACTGAGCCAGCTCGTCCTTGAAGGTCTGGATGACCGCGTTGACCAAGCCGGAGATCTCATTGACAAAGCGCAGGCTGCTGGGCAGAGAGTTGTAGTAGGCGATGGGGATCTCAAAGAGGCTGGTCTCCCCGTCGTGGAGGATGTCCAGCTGGAACTCCGCCAGGTCCTTGGCAAAGGTGGTGCCCGCGTAGTTGGAGTTGCGCACTTTATCCCGGGCGCGCTTCTTCTCTTTGATCTTCTCCATATCTTCCACCACGGCGGGGCTGATGTACAGAGAGTCCAGGATCTCGTAGAACTCGTCGCACAGGGTGCCGTTGGAGACGATCATATCCACATAGCGCTCGTCGGAATTTTCATATTTGTAGACCTTTTTGCCGCCGGCGGCGGTAGAAATAAAGCGGTAAGTGATGACCTTGTGGATCAGACCGTAGATCAGCGCCTGGTGGATCTTCATCATCTGCCGCTCCTGGAAGCCAAAGTCCAGCTCAGGCATGGCGGACAGGGAGTCCCAACGTTTGTCGATGTGGGTGGAGATGAGGGAGTTCTTGGTGGAGTCTGGGCCGATGTTTCGGGAATAGGTCACATAGGCGTTGTGGTACAGGCCCGCGTTCTTCACGCCGGTCTCCGACTCGCTGTAGCAGGAGAACTTGCTCAGCTTATCGGGGGTCAGGTTGTACAGGGCGTTGAAGAAGTGCAGCTCATAGCGGGAGATGGTATCCACCGCCGAGCCCTTGGGCAGCAGGTCGGTGATGCGGTAGGCCCGCATATCCAGCAGGGACTTGTTGTAGGCGCTGAGCTTGACCTCGCGGGCCTCCTCGTTGCGCAGACGCTGGATGCTGGGGGCTGCCAGACGCTCGCCCATGGCGATGACCTGGCAGATATGGCGGACGTTGTCCTCGTTGGTTACCTTGTCGATGAGTTTCTTGCTGCTGTCCTGCATCTCCTCACGCATTTTCAGGCGGGACAGAAGCCGGTTCTCCAGAGCGATGGCCTCGATGATGTTGACGTCGATGGCGTCGCACCGGCGGCGTACATCCTTCTTGAAGTAGCCCAGCAGGATGTCGTCAAAAATATCGATGCTCCGGTCGTTCTCCACAATGTCGGCGTTGCGGATCTCACGATCAAAGGACACGTTGGACTTTACCGCGTCAAAGATCTGACCGTTGAGATCGGACTCCAGCATGGAGCCCTCCTCGCTCTGGTGGGCGGTGGAGCGGACTAGCTCATTGAGCAGGTCACGGGTGGCGCAGACATTGTAGGTGGAGTCGCCCTTGCGGAACTTCAGAGCGTCCACCATATCGTCCTGCCGGCGCTCCAGGGCCTGCACCTTATCGCCAAAGGAGAAGAAGAAGCTCTCATACATCTTGCACAGGTCGTCCAGGTACTCCGAACCGAAGGTATAGGCCTCCAGCTTGGCGGTGCACTCACCGAATTCCCGGATGTGCTTGTGATAGTCGGGGAAGAGTTCGTTGAGCTTTTCATAGAACTTGTTATCCCCGCCGGAGAACAGGGGGATGGCCTTGCGCTTGTCGGGGTCCTGCTCCGCCGAGCACAGATCGTCCAGGTTGGCCTCCACCCGCTTGGTCTTTTCGTGATCGAACATACCGGTGTCGTAGGCGTCGGGGGCGTACAGCTCCAGCCGGGGCAGAATCACATTGTGCAGGGTGGAGGTGGTGGTGCGCACCCGCTTGTCCATCTCGATCTTGGCCTGGTAGAGCATATAGCGGGCGGCGTTGGGGTGACACACTTCGCCGAAGGCGTTCTTCAGCAGGAACTCCAGAGTGCAGGGGCGCTTTTCGTTGATGGTCTTGTTCTCGTTCATGAACAGGGCCTCGGCGGCGTTGGCGGCCACCTTCTTGGCCCGGGAGCGCAGCATGGCCTCATAGTTGCGCAGCTTGTCCTTGTTCTCCACCGCGTGGCCCCGGTTATTTTCGTCTTCATAGTCGATCTCGGTGGCCAGGGCATTGGCGGCGTCCCGGGTGGCCCGGATGGCGGAGTCGGTGGACAGGGAGGCGATCATCTCCTCATCCACGGCCTTAAAGAAGTTTTTGATCCGCTTGTCAGCGTCGCTGAGGAAACGGGCGTTCAGATCCTTGGAGAAATTGTCGGTGGCGGTACGCAGCTTGCCGGTATATACCTCGCCGCGGGTGGGAATCTCGCTCTGGGACAGGCCCTTCTTGATGGCGTCCTGCTTGGCCACATCATAGGCGTGGTCGTACTTGGACCACTTGGCCACGTCGCCCTCGCCGCCGATGCTGTCCATGGCCCAGCCGTAGGCAATGTAGTCGGCGATATCCTCATAGGGATAGCGGATCACGCCGGCGCCGATGCCGCCGAAGCGGTTGCGGCCCAGATTGCCGGGGTTGGACATCTCCTTGATGATGTTGTCCTCCACGGAAAAGGCGTTGGCCTGCATGGGGCCGATGTTCTGCTCGTACAGGGCCTGGGCGGCCTGGGCCTTATACTGCTCCAGGTTTGCCATGGTGGTATCCTCGGCGTTCTGGCCGTCCATCAGGAAGCAGAAGTCGAAGGGCAGCAGGGACAGGCGCTTGAGCTCATTGGTGCCGGGATTGGCAAAATCAATGTGCAGATCCTTATAGCGGCTGAGATCGCTGTCGCCCACGTCCATAAAGCCGGAGCCCTTCATCATGAAGGCGTTGATCTCCTTGATGGTGGCGTAGGCGTTGCGGCGCTGGCTCTCCCGCTCGGCGGTGGAGTCGATGACGCTGTCCAGGGTCTCGGGCAGCAGGATCACCGAGCGCACGATCAGCGAGGTGTTGGGATATTTGGTGTTAACATAATCCCGGACGATCATGGACAGCGGCAGGATGATGCCCGAGCCGGTGCCGCCGGAGGCGGTGGAGGCAATGACAATACGCATGGCCTGCTTGAGGGCCTTGCCGTCCTTGCGGAACAGGTCGTCAATGGCGTCATACAGCGGTTTCAGCTTGCCGGTCTTGATGGTGGCGTTGAGGGCCAGACGGGAGATGGCACGCACCTGACCGGCGCCCTCGGAAACCGTCTTGTCGTACATGACGGCGTTCTTGGGGAACCAGTTTTTCAGAGCGTCCTGATCGTAGTCCAGGTAGTCGCCCACGGTCTGGGTGTTGGAGGTCTGGACATAGTAGATGTGGGCGCTGCTTTTGGCAATGTCGGACAGGTCGTTGACGTTGGTGTCCAGACAGACAAAATTGATGTTTTCCTTTTCGCCGGGGCGGCACATCTCGGCCACCCGTTTGACGATGTTGCAGCCGGTGCCGCCAACACCGATAAACAAGGTGGGCGCAGCTACGACGTTTTCCTTGATGATCTCTTTGCTCATGTCATTCCCTCCTGATGATCTGGTATCATACTCCTCGCTGCTGGAATGGATGTTTTACGATGAGATGGGTGCTCATTTGAACTGGAGCTGGACCGACAGGGTAAAAGATTCGCCGGTGATGGTCTCACCGATGAAGGTGCAGGTAGGTTTGCCGCCGATCTCGAAGTTTGTGGCAGCCGACGGGCTGGGGATCTGCTTGCCGTCCAGCACCCAGATGATCTCGTTACCTTCCTCCGACTTGACCAGAGTATGGGTGCCGATGGAAAGGGAGGTAAGGGCGGCGGTATTGGAAGGGGAGATAGTCGTGACCAGCGCCCGGCGGCGGTTGGATTTGACCCGCCGGGGGGTGACGGCCTGCAGCTGAAGGGCAAAGCCGCCCTTTACCAGCGGTGAGCCGGAGTAGGCCGGGGTGGAAACCTGGATGGAACCCCGCTTTTTTCCGCCGCCGGAGTAGTTGCATTTGGCTGCGCCCTGAACCATTTCGCCGTCTACGGTGAATACGGTTTGGGCGCTGTTGACGGTGATTTTCTTGGGCAGGATCTTGCGGCTGAGGTAGAAGAGGATCAGGGCGATGATCAGCAGAATGATCAGGGCGATGATCAGGTAGCGAAGCCACAGGGGATAAGTGCTCAGCTCCACCTGCTTGGTGCCCTCTGCCGAAATCTCCCGGCCGATCTGGTCGTTGGTAACGGCGCGGACCCGGAGACCGTACTTGCCGGAGACGGCGTGTTCATCTCCTGCAATATGCAGGGCATAGGCCGACTCTCCCGGCAGGGGCTCCTGGGTTACGGTCAGCCCGTCTGCCTCCACGATGAGGGTGGTGGCGGCCAGCTGCTCGTCTGTCATGGGCTGCCCGCTGAGGGACAGTTTCACCAGAATGGGATCGCTGTTCTCCAGGTCGGCGATGACAAAATAGCCGGGGCCCTCAAATTCCATGGCCAGCTGATAGCTGTCATCTTCCAGGGTGAAGTCCCAGGCGGCCTCATTGCTCTGGGCCGTGACGCCGAATTCATCGGTATAGCTGGCGGACAACGTCATGTGGTAATCACCGCAGTCGGTGGCCTCCGCCGAACCGGCATAGCGCAGATAGAGAGCGCAGTTGTCGCCATCCCGGATCAGCTCGTACCCGGCGTTGCCGCCTTCCAGCGCGGCGTTGAATTTCACCTGCTCCAGAGCCTCGCCGGTGAGCTGGGAGCCCTCATAGTAGACCTGCACCTGGCAGGGAGAATCCTCCAGAGTGGAGAGCGCGTAGCTGTCCTGTCTGCCGGACACCTTGAGTTCCAGAGAACCGGCGGGGCGGGGCGTGACCTGGAAACCGCCGGAGGGCCAACCCAATTGGCTGCTGTCTTTGGTAATGGAGTAGCCGCTGAGGTACGAGACGTGGATCTTTCCGTCCAGTACATCCCCCTCTTTCAGCTCCAGAGCCACCTGGCCGCTCTTGTCACTGGTAACGGTCTGCTCCTTGCCGTTGATGGTGTAGGTTACCTCGTAGTTGGTAGTACCCAGCAGGGTGGAGGTGGTCATGTTGCCGGTCTTGTCCACCAGACCGTAGTTGATGTAATAAGTGCCGGGGTAGAGCTCGGAGGAAGAGGTGATGACCGCGCCGCTCTCATCGGTGAGCTGGGCCACCAGATCCACATCGGGCTCGTAGTATACGCTGACGTTGCTTACGTCGCCGGAGTAACTCAAAGAATAGGTTCCGGCCTCCAGAGGCGTGTCATAGATGGCGATATAACCGCTCAGGCTTTTGTCGATGCCGAAGGAGCCGGAGCCGATACCGCTGCCGGCGCCCTTCTCGCTGTAGCGGGGGCTGTATTCCAGGCTGGGGCTGCCTACCGATGCCCCGGAGGCATCCTTTAAAGTCACGCCGCTGATGTTGCTCCCCTGAACGAACAGAATGAGCTTGTTCATGGATACATCAAAGCTGATCTGATTGCCGGAGGCGGTCAGCTTGTCCCGGCCAAAGATCATGTTGCACATATTGGTCAGTTTGCTCAGTACGTCGGCGCTGTTGGCCGCCTTGTCCGCGTAATACTGATACTGACCGTTGCTGGTCACTGTGGGCATGACTGCGACGGAGTCAATTCCCAAATAGAGCACATTGGCCGATTTATTGTACTCGGTGAGCACTTCGGACAGTCGGGCGGAGGTGGCAGACCCCAGACCGGCGCCATTTTCATAGAACTCCGCGCCGTCGGTGAGCACAATGAGCCACTTTTCATCGGCGGTGCTGCGCTGTAGTGCCTGATGGGCGTCCCCGATGGTCTCAATGGGGGTATCTCCCGCGTGGGGGGTGTACATATCCCGGATGGCCGAGATATCGCTGCCGCCGGATACCGTCACCGGGGACTGGCTGGTGTAGCTCTTCCCGTTGGCGGTGACCTCATACATGGGGAACACCTGGAGTGTATCCCCCTGATTCATCATGGAGGCAAAAACTTCAATGGCATAGGTGGCCCGGCACCAGGCCTTGTTTCCGCTCATGTACATGGAGCCGGAGTTGTCAAATACAATGGCGATGGCGCGGGAGACGGAGTTTTTGGCCGAGCCGGACGCTCCTGCCGTTCCTACTGCGGCAGAAAGCAGCAGAATCATTGCCAGCAGCCCGGATAAGATTCGTTGGACCCAGGCTTTGGGATAAAAGCGCGCAGTTTTCCCCATGGACGTGTCCTCCTCTTATGTTCAGCCCTATATCACACACATAGCAAAGTGTTTTGCATTTCTCTCCAAAATTCCGCATGAAAACCCAAAATTCGACAATAATTATATCTCTTGGAATCATGATGTGTCAAGGAACTAGGTAAATCGTGCATACAAAATTTAAGTAAAATGGCGGACAGCATCGGCGACAGTGGTTGGCTAGCTTCTGGTCGGAGTATGAGCGGAGCATTAAGGGTTGTAGCAGAAGAATGGCTGGTGTATGATAAGAAGGTGTGTGGAAAAGGCAGGCGGAGAGGGCCTGCCTTTCCTGCGGAGTATTGTGTGATGAAGGGGAGGAACGAATGGACAGAAGGTTTCAGATTACGGCCCGGGGCAGTACGGTGCGGCGCGAGATCGTCGGAGGCATTACCACCTTTTTTGCCATGGCCTACATTATTTTTGTCAATCCCAATACGCTGTGTGCCAACGTGGGCACTCAGGCCCAGCCCTTTTTCCCGGCCATGCCGGAGTCCCTCTGGGGACCGGTGCTGGTGGCCACCTGTGTATCGGCGGCCATCGGCTGCTTTCTGACCGGACTGCTGGCCAATCTGCCCTTTGCGCAGGCGCCGGGGATGGGCCTGAACGCCTTTTTTACCTATACGGTATGTCTGGGAATGGGCTATACCTGGCAGGAGGGACTGGCCATTGTACTGCTCAGCGGCTTGCTCTTTCTGGCCTTTACCCTTTCGCCGCTGCGGGGAAAGCTGATTCGTGCCATCCCTGACTTTATGAAGCACGCCATTTCGGCTGGAATCGGATTGTTTATCGCGCTGATCGGACTGCTCAATGTAAAGGTGATCACCCTCAGTGGCACGGTGCCCGCACTGCAGCTGTCCACCCTGGTAGACGGACAGCGGGTGTGGAATGTACAGGGGCTGCTGGCGCTGGCAGGGCTGCTGCTTACCGCTGTGCTGATGGCCTTCCGGGTCAAGGGCGCGGTGGTGCTGGGGATTGTAATCACCACTCTGGTCGGCCTGCCGTTGGGCGTGACCCAGATTCCCGGGACAGTGACCATGGAACACATTACTTTGGCGCCGGTCCTGTTCCAGATGGATCTGGGGGGTGTGCTGGAGAAAGGGCTGCTGCCGCTGCTGACGGCGGTCATCAGCTTCGCGATTGTGGACTGCTTTGATACCCTGGGGGCGCTGGTGGGCCTGTCTGCCAATGTAGGGCTGAAGGAAGGGACGGAAAAGCGGAGCGAGCGGGCTCTGGTTGCCGACGCTCTGGCTACCTGCTGCGGGGCCTGTGTGGGTACCTCCACAGTCACCACCTTTGCCGAGTCGGCGGCAGGCATTGCGGAAGGCGCGCGCACCGGTCTGAGCTCCATAGTGGTAGGAGTCCTGTTCCTGTGCTCGGTGTTTTTGGCGCCGGTGGCTGGGATCATTCCTGCGGCAGCCACGGCCCCTGCCCTGATCATCGTAGGCGTGCTTACCATGCGCAGCGCTGCATCTATTCCATGGGACGATCTGGAATGCGCTGTTCCGGCCTTTCTCACGATTGCGGTCATGCCCTTTGCCTATTCCATTTCTGACGGGATTGCCTTTGGCCTGATCAGCTATTGCCTCATCAAGCTGCTGCGTGGAAAGGGAAGAGAGGTTTCCGCCTTTACCTACGGTATCGCAGTGATCTTTGCGCTGAAATATGTGCTGGCAAATTTGTAAGCCGGGGCGGTGGATCCGTTTTTTTCTTGTACATCCAGTTGGGATATGATAAAATAAAGATAAAGATAAAAAGTTGTTTTTATCTGGGAGGTGCGGAATGCCGAAAGTCGCCTACTCTGAGGAGGAACGAAAGCAGATTCGTCAGGCGCTGGTTACCACGGGACTGGAGCTGATGACGAGGCAGGGAATCCAGCACACGACAGTGGAGCAGATCTATACGGCGGTGGGGATTTCCAGGACCTTTTTCTATTCCTTTTTCCCCACCAAGGAAGATCTGATTGTGGAGATGCTCTATCTCCAGCAGCCCAAGCTCATTGCCTATGCCCAAAGTCTGATGGACGATCCTGGGCTGAGCTGGCGGGAGGGTGTCCGGCAGTTCTTATACACCTGCTGCTATGGTGAAAAAAACGGCATCGCGGTGTTGTCTGTGGAGGAGCAGCGGCTGATTTTCCGGAGACTGTCGGAAGAAAGCTATCGGACCTTTCGGGACAAGCAGAGGGCGCTGTTTGGCAGCCTGTTGGAGTGTTTCGGGGTCAAAGCAGACCCGGCCAGAATCGGGCTTTTTACCAACCTGAGTCTGTCTGCCATGATCATTTGCCGGGCCATACCGGAAACGCTGCCCTTCTTTGCCCCGGAAGCGGCCCAGCAGACCATTGCGTTTCAGATCAATGCCATTGTGGACTGCCTGGAGCAATTCAAACACAAAGCGCCGGCAGACGGTGTGTAACACCTGTCCGTCTGAGCGGAACCATTTGGCCCTCTGTTCAGGCGGACTGTTTTATAAACTTAATAAACACAAAAATATAAAAATATCTTTATTTTGTCAGGCTGACGGCGGAGCCGTCTCAAAATAAAATGTGCAGGAGGAAACAGCTATGGGATTGTTCAGCAAATTGTTTAAGGGACCTGAGGTAGACATGGAGAAAAGCAACGCCAACGCAAAAAAGATGCGGGTGTTGTTTAATCAGGTGGTGGAAAACGGAGATGAATACAAATTGATTTTCGGCTATACCGAGGATGTGAGCCGGTTCAATTATGGCTTTGTCCACGGCAGCAAGACCAAAATCGGAAATCTGATCGTGGGCTGGAACGAGGCTAGTCAGACCATCGTAGTGGTGCCTACCGTACCTGATCTGTCCGGCTGCGGGGACCCCACCTATTACCGCCGCGCTGAGATCCTGAAGGCCTACCGGAACAAGTATCCCACCGACGCCTTTATCATCTATCCGGACAAGAGAAGCTACATCGGGATCAACGCCTACGACTGGCTGGAGGATGAAAGCCTGTACGTCTATGTGTCCCAGGAGGAGGAACTGAAGGCCTTTACCGACTTCTTCCTTAACCGCTTTGCCACCAAGTGAGGCGTCCCATGCCCCTGATGGAGATTGGCACCATTGTATTGGTGCTTTTGGTTATCGTTATTTTGGGAAATCTGTGGTTTCACTTTGTGGAAGCCATTCTGGAGCGGATCAGGCGGCTGTTTCACCGGAAAGAGGAGCCGCCGGCGTGGCATCCCCTTCCACCAGAGCAGGAGGACCGGGAGGATCGCTGATATCCACAAAAGCCCAATCAATAAAACACCCCCTGACCTGCACCAGTTCAACGGGCAGGTCAGGGGGTGTTTGTGCAGCGTCAGAATACCGGAATATGATCTCCCATCATGATGGCGCGCCTCCTCCAGTTCATCCAGACAATGGAGGCAAAACCATCCCGGACCCGGCTTGCTGGCCGGGTCCGGGATGGTTGGCACGGAGGGGTGGGGCGAAGGTCAGGAGCAGCAGCCCTTCAGCTGAGGGTGGCAGTCGCCGCCGGGGGTGGGGCTGCTGGGGGG